>JBKPQV010000275.1:0-8643 GCA_046734235.1 Acidobacteriota bacterium | reverse complement strand
GACGGGACAAAGATTCCGCTACAAATCGTAAACATCGCGGAGCTGCGTGCAGGGAAGCTTGAAGCCAATCCTATAATTCGACCGGGTGACTACGTTCTCGTAACCGAAGCGGAACCTGTTTACATCACCGGGAGCGTGCTTTCTCCGACCGGCATATATCTTCGTGAGCAGTTGACTCTTAGTCGAGCTCTCGCGATGGTAGGCGGTACTCGCAAAGAAGCTAAAACCACTGACGTCCGAATCTACCGGCAAAAGCCTGGTACTTCCGAACAGGAAATCATCAGAGTGGATTACGCTGCCATCAAGAAGAACGAGAAGCCGGATGTCATACTAATGCCTTACGACGTCATTGAAGTTCCCGAAGCCGGCGCATTCAGTTCGCAGCGAATTGGCGCCACCTTGCTTGGAGCAGTAACCGGTAGCATGAGCGCCATCATGACTAGTACCGGCTCAGCGCTACCGATGCGAGTTCTTTATTAGTAGTTCTAATCTTTAAGTAAATGAATTAGGGGTGTATGAATAGAAAAACGTTGGCAAGCGATCGTCGTCGCCGCAAAACAATTACTGGTCTGTGGGTGTTAGGAATCTCGATAGTTGTAATTTTCCTGATCTACAAGGAAATGACAGCTGTGCTTTATATTCTCGCAACGCTTGGTGTCTCTTATCTCCTGCTCAGGGTTGCCTTTTCAGATCTGGCCCACACTGATGGGCCGCAGGATCAAAGTGGTCCAATTAAGAATGCAGCGAGTGTTGCTGACAAGCTAAGTTGAACTCCGAGAATCACTCGGCGCTCCATTATTCACCGCACGCAAAAGTATCAATTTAACTCTCTTATACGTTCAATAATTTTGTATTGAACAAACAAAATGGTTAGGTTGAAACTTTAAACGGACTATTGCATAATCCCGCTGCGTTCACCTCCCCGGTGGACGAAGTGGTCGCGTGGGGTGAGGACACGTGGCCTTAGGGTGGGGGCTGTGGGAGGCCCCCGCCCGCTTTTGTTTTTGGCGTCAATAGAATGATCTTCGACGTCTTCAACTGAACTGCGTTGTTGACGTCAATCACGAAGCAGGTAAAATCCACGCTTTCATGTTCCAGCATTCAAGCATAGGGCCAGTTGACAACCTGCTGGCAGCTTACTGACGAGAATGAATCCTTTTCAGCGAGCACGAAGAAGGTTCAAGCTCTGGCTTTTGAAAGGCGGACGCGATACCGCCACCTCACACGATCAGCACGCACATCAGCGGCAACATCCGTGGTGGCAGGTTATGTGCCTCACCGGTGTCGACTACTTCTCCACGCTTGGCTATCAACCAGGCATTGCGTTTCTGGCCGCGGGAATGCTATCGCCAATCGCAACTCTCGTTCTGGTTTTGCTGACCTTCTTTGGTGCGTTACCGATTTACAGTCATGTTGCCGCTGAGAGTCCGCACGGCGAAGGTTCCATTTCAATGTTGGAACGTTTGCTGTCGCGCTGGAAAGGGAAGTTATTTGTGCTGGTCCTGCTGGGCTTCGTGGCGACCGACTTCATCATTACCATTACGCTCTCAGCTGCAGACGCTACCGCGCACATAATCGAAAATCCTTTCACGCCTGAAGCCTTCAAACACGAGATTGGCGTGACGCTTTTTCTTATTGCTCTCCTGGGTGCGGTCTTCTTAAAAGGATTTAAGGAAGCTATTGGTATAGCGGTCCTGTTAGTAGCAATCTATCTGTTACTAAATGTGGTTGTTCTTGGCGTTGGTGTTTACGAACTGCTTACCCATCCAGCGCATTTTCCACAGTGGAAGTCAGCTCTTCTGGCCCATCCAAACGTACACGGGGATCCGTGGTTAGTTATCGCATTTTCGCTCATTTTGTTTCCGAAACTTGCGTTGGGCTTATCGGGCTTCGAGACTGGAGTGGCCGTTATGCCACTGGTCGAAGGCGATAGAGACATTACTGCTGAAGAGTTAGATAGTTTGCACCAGACGCGTACTGCAGATCCAACTAGCCCGAAGACCCAAAAACTACTCCAGGGACGCATTAGGAACACGCGAAAGATGTTGCGTACAGCTGCATTGATCATGAGTGTTCTCTTAATGGCTAGCAGTTTTGTGACGACAATGCTGATCCCAGCAGAAGAGTTTGCTGAGGGTGGGGAAGCAAACGGTCGCGCGATCAGTTATCTGGCGCACAAGTTGTTTGGCGATATTTTTGGCAGCGCCTACGACCTGAGCACGATCATGATTCTCTGGTTTGCAGGCGCATCGGCAATGGCAGGCTTGCTAAATATTGTGCCGCGATATCTGCCGCGGTACGGCATGGCGCCGGAATGGGCCAGGGCCACTCGACCACTTGTGCTCGTTTATGTCGGAATTGCTTTTGCCGTTACGTTGATATTTCGAGCCGACGTTGATGCCCAGGGCGGTGCTTACGCTACGGGTGTGCTGGTTCTCATGACATCCGCCGCCATCGCTGTAACCTTGGCGATGTACAGGAACGGAAAGAATTGGAAAGTTTTTCTCGTCATCTCCATTGTTTTCGCTTACACGACAGGCCAGAACATTCACGAACGTCCGGAAGGAATCAAGATAGCTTCTTTTTTCATACTCTCAATTGTCATCGCGTCACTCGTTTCACGTGTATGGCGCACTACTGAGTTACGAGTAGATAAATTGGAGCTTGACGATCTTGCCCGCGACTTCATTCGTGAGGCAGGACGAGGCACGATTCGCATCATTGCAAATCGGAAAGACCAGGGTGATCTGCTGGAGTATCAAACTAAGGAACGTGAGAAACGCGCCGACAATCACATTCCCCCGGGCGAGCCAATACTTTTCTTCGAAGTTACCCCCGGAGACGCTTCTGAGTTTTCAGGAACTTTGCGAATCGGTGGGGATAGAGTCGACGGTTATAAGATACTTCGCACTGAATCGCCGGCAGTCCCCAATGCTATAGCCGCATTCTTACTTTATCTCCGTGATGAGACGGGAAAGTTGCCGCACGTCTACTTTGGTTGGAGTGAAGGTAATCCTCTTTCTTATCTACTGCGATACATCGCGTTCGGTGAAGGCGACACTGCGCCGGTAACCCATGAAGTCCTGCGCCAGGCGGAAAAAGATCCTGCCAGACGGCCCATCGTTCATGTGGGTGGTTGAGCGCTATTGATTCGTGGGGATTGTAGTAGTAGCATCTACTTGGTTTGAAAATTTGTCTGCCGAAGTCGCATGATTTTACGACGACGCGGGGGAACCAACGGTTTCGCATGAAACCCGGGGCTAAGTACCGAACACTCGGTGCCGAACACTTCCAGTTCGAGTCCGTCAGCTAACCTCGTAGGCCTTTCGGAAGGGCAATGTGAGCGATCTTAGAAGACGCGGAGCATTAAGCTCCGCGTTTTTATTTTTGTCTCATTGTTTGCGCTTCGCGGCCTGAGGCGAAGGGAATAGGACATTGATTAGCAATCTCAAGCGAGTACTTGTTGGTCGCGCACTTAGGACAGAGCAGGCGATACACGAACGACTAGCCAAAAAGACCGCCCTGGCGGTCTTTTCTTCTGATGCGCTTTCATCTGTTGCTTATTCAACAGAAGCCATCTTGCTGGTCCTGCTCGCCGCCGGCACCGTTGCAATAGCTTATCTTCCGGTTATTGCCATAGGGATCACGGCGCTTCTGGCAATCCTTGTTTTATCTTATCGCCAAACAATTCATGCCTATCCGTCGGGAGGCGGCGCATACATCGTTGCCAAAGACAATCTTGGTACGCAAACCGGCCTGGTGGCTGCTGCCTCATTGCTGGTTGATTACATTCTTACTGTCGCTGTTTCCGTGTCTGCAGGCGTCGCTGCTATTACGTCAGCTGCAGCAGGAACACGCTTCGAATTTCTTAGTCAACACCGCGTAATACTTTGCCTGCTTTTTGTGGTTTTGATTGCAATCGTCAATCTACGTGGCGTGAGGGAGTCAGGCGCTTTCTTTGCTGGTCCAACCTACCTGTTCATTCTTTCGATGCTGGCTCTAATTATTGTGGGCTTCGTTCGTTACTGGACCACGCATCAGGTGATGGAAACTCCAGGAACAATTCATTTCGATGAGTCTGTTGGCGCTGTTGCCCATAACGCTCTTACTGGAGGAGCGCTATTGTGGTTACTGATGCGGGCGTTTGCCGCCGGTTGTACGGCTTTGACAGGTGTTGAGGCGATCTCCAATGGCATTCCCGCATTTAAGCAACCTGAGTCCAAAAATGCTTCAACGACACTGACAGTAATGGCCGTAATCATGGCCGTGCTCATCCTTGGTTCAGGTTTCCTTGCGTTTAAGCTGAATGCTCATCCTTCCGGTGAAGAGACTCTCGTATCTGCTATCGGTCGTCACACGTTTGGCGTCACTATTCCCTATTTCATCCTGCAGGCGTCCACTGCTGCCATCCTGGTTCTGGCGGCCAATACTTCGTTCGCGGATTTCCCTCGGCTGGCAAGTTTACTCGCCGCTGACCGGTTTCTCCCGAGGCAACTCGCAACGCGAGGCGATCGGTTGGTTTTTTCGAATGGTGTGTTGATCCTAGGGTTTCTTGCTGGTTTGTTGATTGTAGTGTTCGAAGGCGAGGAGCAAGCAATGCTCCCGCTTTACGCACTGGGCGTTTTCATCTCGTTTACCTTGTCGCAATCGGGAATGGTGGTCCACTGGTACCGGCTGCGTAAAGCGGATGAAGCAGCGAGAAGAATCAAGGCTGAAGAGGAAATCCAGCGGACTGCCGATCCTGACACAGGCGCCATAAGTCATGAGGCAGTGCGTCTAGAGGCAATCGAAAGAGATCGCGATTCGAATTGGTTTATTTCCATCGTAGTGAACGCGGTGGGTGCGGTTGTTAGTTTTGTGGTGCTGGTTGTGATTGCAGTGACGAAGTTTAGTCACGGGGCGTGGGCGGTCATATTGTTGATACCTTTGTTAGTGATGATGTTTCGCGCTATTCACAAGCACTATGTCGACATAGCACGTCAGTTATCAACGGAAGGACTGCAACCAATTGATTCAATTTCACGCAATTTGGTTTTGGTTCCAATATCAGGAATTCACCGCGGTGTAATCTACGCGCTCGATTATGCGAAGACAATTGCACCAGGACGCGTGACAGCGATCTATGTCGATCTCAATGAAGAAGCTACTCGGAAGCTTCGCGAGAAATGGAAAGCATGGGGAAAAGGCGCCGAGCTAGTTGTTTTGCAATCACCTTACCGATCGCTGACCAAGCCGCTCCTTCGTTATATCGAACGGGTTGCGAGGCAGGATGAAAATGCAATGATTACTGTTTTGTTGCCGGAGTTTGTGCCCGCAAAATGGTGGCATCAACTCTTACACAACCAGAGTTCGTTATTGTTGAAGGGTGCGCTGTTGTTTAGGAAGGGGGTGATAGTTACCAGCGTTCCCTATCACCTGGATGAATAACAACTGGTTAACTGTTCAAGCTTGGGCGGCTTCGCTTTCTGGCGTCCGTCCCGCCAGAAAACAAGAACGGCAATAAACGGGCCGTCCCTGCGACGGATAAAATGGCACGGTGGTTTGCTGACCACACTGAGCACATAGAACTGATACCTCGATCCGTTGTCGAACTCCAGACGATTGTGCGGCAGCAATCGCCGCAAGCCTTTCGTTCTTAGCCTGCTTGCAAGGTTTGCAGCGCTTAGGCTCGTTTTTCAAACCCTTGTCATGAAAGAACACCTGTTCGCCAGCAGTCCAAATAAAGTCCTCTGAACAATCAACACACTTGATTGCTCGGTCTTGATATTGACTTTCTGGGCTGGCTATTACTTCTTGAGCGGCTTCCGTCTGTGACATGATGAACTCCCTTGGTCGTCCCCGAATAAATTATGCCGGTGGGCAGAAATGTACTTTGTACTAAGACAGGAAGCTATTTCCCGGCGAGCTGTTGCAGAGGTCACAGTTCACCTAGGCTGCCAATGGGCAAAGTATAACTATGGCGAAATTGTGTCAAGATAAAACAGGCCTTTTTGGCTATCCATTAATTGGACCATCTTGACAGCATTTCCCGACCGGTGGCAGCATCCGCGCTTCAAACATGAAAATACTAATCATCGGATCAGGTGGTCGCGAACACGCAATCGCCTGGTCGCTCAAGAAAACCACAACCACTCCACTCGAAATTTACTGTGCCCCGGGAAATGGTGGAATTGCTGAAACAGCAACCACTTTGAATGTTTCCATCTCGGACCATCCTGCCTTGGCGAGTCTTGTCAGGCACCACGAAATCGATTTGACCTTCGTGGGACCTGAGGCGCCTCTGGCCGCCGGCCTGGTTGATTACTTTGAATCAGAGAACCTCGCAGTCGTAGGACCATCGGCTGCCGCCGCTCGTTTGGAAGGCAGTAAGGTATTCGCAAAAGACTTCATGTCACGTTACGGCGTCCCAACCGCCGCTTATCGAGTCGCGCAAACGCCGGTTGAAGCAATTGAATATCTTCGCAGCGGTCAGTTTGGACCCTCTGACTCCTCTATCGTAGTAAAGGCGGACGGTCTGGCCGCCGGCAAGGGTGTGGTCGTCGCGAGTTCTCATCATGAAGCTGAGAACGCAATCGAGGACTTGATGGTCAAGCACATGGCGGGTGCAGACGCTGGCAGTCGAATCGTCCTGGAAGAGACGCTCGTAGGCCCCGAAGCTTCCGTCCTCTTGTTTGCAGACGGCAAAGATTATCTGCTCATGCCACCAGCCCGCGATCACAAACGCATCGGAGAAAATGATACTGGTCCGAACACCGGGGGAATGGGCACCATCACCGATAGCTCGATCCTTTCAGAAAACGATCTACAGCGCGTGGTGAAAGAGATCGTGGAACCGACCCTCTCAGGTGCCGTCCGCGAAGGCTTTGAGTTCAAGGGCGTACTCTTCCTGGGGTTAATGTTAACCGAAGCGGGTCCAAAGTTACTTGAATACAACGTGCGCTTTGGCGATCCCGAAACGCAGGCGATCCTTGTAAGACTCAAAACAGATTTATTGTCCATCTTCGAGGGAATGCGGCAGGGAACCCTAGGGACGATGAGGATGGAGTGGACAGACGGCGCGTCGGCTTGTGTGGTGGCAGCGAATCGCGGGTACCCCGGCAAATATGAAAGCGGAGCGCTGATTGATGGATTAGATTCAGTTCCGGAAAACGTTCAGGTTTTTCACGCCGGAACCTCCTGGAGCTCCGGCAGCTATGTTGCAACCGGAGGCAGAGTTTTGGGAGTCACTTCCGCAGCCCCGAGCCTTTCCGAAGCGCTCGGGTATTGTTATTCAGCTTTGGAACATATTAACTGGCCGGGAATGCAGTTTCGACGTGACATTGGGAAGGTGAGAGCGAAGTAGCCTCTAGGCCTGTGGAAGGCTAAAGAATGTGCTGTTATACTCCATTCGCAACGGTTTTTTGCGGCAGTTGAAACCGCCTGAGCGCATGCGTCGTACATCAGGTCGGAACGTGGTGACAAAGAGATTTGACATCTCGCCGTCGGAGGGATAGCTGAAATGGGAGTTTGGAGTAGGATGAAACGCTCAATGCGTGCTCTCTTTGGAGGGATCATAGAGAAAACTGAAGATCCGGAACTCATTCTTCAGCAAACCATCCGGGACATGCGGGATCGGGTTCCCGAGTTGAACAACTCCGTCGCGCAGGTCATGGCCACAGAAAAGCTTCTGGCCAAAAATAAGGAACGACTCGAAAGCCAGGTTGTCGACCTCGATTCGAAGATTCGCGCATCGGTAAAGATGGGAAGAGACGACATCGCTACCGCCTACATTGGTCAGCTACAACAAGCACAAGTCGATCTTCTAAAGACGGGTCAGCAACTGGAACACGCGACCCTGGCATCGAAACAAGCACTAAAGGCACGAGACAATTACGTGCTGCAAATGCAACGCCGAACGGCTGAGGCGATGCAGTTGATAAACCAGTCGAAGCAGGCAAAACTGCAGGAACAACTCGCACAGACCATGGAGTCGTTCCAGTTGGGCGACGACGCGTCTACCTTCAATGAGATGCGCGACAAGATTGACCGTCGTGCTGCTGCTGCAGAAGCAAAGATGCAGCTAGGGGCGGCGTCAGTTGATACCCAGATGCAGGAAATTGAACGCGAGGCGCTCGATATGCAGTTGCAGGATAAACTCCTCGCCTATAAGAAAGACATGGGACTTCTCGGCGCCGGTACATCTGCGCCAACGCCTCAAGCACTTCCCGCGGAAGGTGAGACATCCGGTAGCGGCAACAATGGAGTAGGCTCCGGGTGAAATTGATGTCACAGGTTTCCGGGTCCGATGATTTGTAACGCCAATATAAATAAGTTTATGGCCGAGTTACCTAAGATAGATCTCAAGTATCTAAAAGAAGCATTCAAAGAACCCATAAACTTCTGGGGGATGGCAGGGTTTGCTGTAGCCACAGCTTATGTACAGGATATCACGCCCTTAGTTGCAGCATTGGCAGCAGAAACCCTCTATTTAGCAACAGTGCCAGCAAGTTCAGTCTATCGACGTTTAGTGGATCGCCGCGAGAAACAGCGGTTGCTCAAATTACGCGAACAGCAACGAGAAGCGCTGATCAAGCAATTTGATCCTCGCGAAAGAGAAGCGGTTGAGTATCTGCGTTGGATGAAGAATCAGATCTACTCCAACTA
>JBKPQV010000274.1:0-6703 GCA_046734235.1 Acidobacteriota bacterium | reverse complement strand
CTCCAGAGTGCCGGGATTTATGAAGCTGCAGCACCCTTCGATATATCCAAGCCGATAACTATGAAACGGATCGGAGAGTTGAAACCAACAAGTGTGTTTGGCGGAATCATCACAGGCGGGAGCGTTTCGCCGGACGGCACTCGAATCGCACTTTGCGATTACTTTCAGGCCTTTGAGGCTACTTTGCCCCCAAACAGCCACAACTTCGACGATATCTGGAAACAACCTCTGCGGAGTCTCAACTTTGGTAAGCGCAACCAGGGAGAGGCTATTGCCTATAGACTTGATGGGCGTGCGTTGTTAGGTACGAGTGAGGGTCGCGGTGCGCAGGTTATTGAAGTGGAGCGAAAGTAACTTGTCAGACGGACTTTGATCTGAGAGTGTCATGGTTTTTGGAACATGACTTTGCATAAAGCTAAAATCCCACCCACGGAAGTGGGTGGATGGTTCAAGTCATTTCTACGTCAATGTGCGGTTTTAGAATAATCAATACCCCACACGGAAGTGTGGGGATCGCAAGTCCGCACTATTCATCTGCTTAACGCAACCTTGGAGTGGTTATAAATAGTTTGGACTTGAAGTATCCACCCACTGCCGTGGGTCGTATTAGGAAGATGCAAACGGCTGCTTTACAGAAAGGACTTGAACTATCCACCCACTGCCGTGGGTGGGATTTCGCCCTTCCTTCGTATCAAAGAGTCAATACCTATAAGTCTACTAGGATTTGTTATTACTTCGCTGCCAGTACAAGTAAACGGGCAATCCCAGGACAATCAATGCGAGACCAATCCCAGACTGTTTCGGTGTGTTCCAGATCGTAGTGAGAATTAACCACGCGATTACCAGTATGAACAGCACTGGCACTATTGGATAGCCCAACGTTTTGTATGGACGTGCTTCGTTTGGGAATCTTTTCCGAAACACAAACACGGCCCCTGCCGTGAGTGCATAGAAAATTGTTAGCGCGAAGATCGCATAGTCTGTCAGTACGTCGTAAGAACCCGATAGCGCGAGAACGCTTGACCAAACTGCTAATACGATGAGCGACCTCACCGGCACGTGTGTACCTGAAAGTTTTGCTAATCCGCTGAAAAACAATCGGTCCTTGGCCATTGCGTAAGGCACTCGTGCTGTTGCCAGGATTGAGGCATGTAGTGCGCCAAATGAAGATGTCATCATCGCGGCTGCCATTAAGGTAACGGCGGACGCGCCCACCAGACGCCTGATCACTTCGGCAGCCGTTGATGATGACGCAGGAACGCTGGCTATTTCAGTTGGACTGAGCACATGGTAGTAACTGACGTTGACGAAGACATACAGTCCCATCACGACCAGCATGCTGATAATTAAGCCCAATGGTAAGTTGCGTTCCGGTTGTTTTACTTCACCGGCCATGAAAGCAAGGTTGTTCCAACCATCATAGGCCCAGAGAGCGCCAAGCATTGCCGCGGCCAATCCGGCGAAACCTCCTGTCGTCACCGCGACGCCTTCACATGTGCCATTTAAATTTGCTTGAGATAAATGTGACCAGTCGCCACCTGAGTAAACAAATGCACCCACCCCTACTGCTATTAGTACCAGCACTTTAAGGATTGTTAGTACGGTTGCGAAGTTGCCGCTGACTTTGACAGCCGCACAGTTGATAAGTGTAGTTAACAGAATTGAACTAAGAGCCACTACCTGTAAGCTGCCAAATGGAACGGTATGGCCCCCAGGTAATGTGATCGAGAGATAGACCTGCTTGAGTGACCCGCCCAGAAAATCGTTGAGGAAGATCGCAAAACCAACCGCAAGCGCTGCCGCACTGGCGGAACGCGCCAAGAGAAATTGTGTCCAACCGTAGAGAAATCCCCACAGCCGACCATACGCATCGCGAATGAGTCCGTATTCGCCCGCGTCTTTCGGACGCATCGCCAATAACTCAGCGTAAGTCAATCCGCCTGCAAGCGAAAGCAAGCCAGCGAATATCCAAACACCCAGTGCTTTACCAGGTGTGCCGACGTTGCAGGTCATCACGCGTGCTTTGAGGAAGACTCCAGTGCCAATAATGTTTGCAACATTGACTGCGATGGCGGCAGTTAGACCAAGTCCGCGTACGAGGTGGTTGGATTCAGTTTGCATAATAAGAGGAGAGAAGCTAACAGGGATCGTGACGAAGGGTGGCCACGGAGTGCCAACCCTCTATAGAAATTACCAAACGTCGTTTGTGATCAGGTCGTCATAGGTGTCGCGGCGACGAATCTCCTTCGGAGTTCCATCCAAACCAATCAACACAGCTGCCGGGAGTGGTCGACCGTTGTAATGGAACATTTGGGCCAGTGAGTACGCGCCGCAATTCAATAACGCTAAAACCTCACCGGGCGCAACATCGGCAGGTAGACGTCGATAATCAGGCAAGCGACCTTCGCGTTCAATATCAAAGTAAACATCGCCAGAATCGCACAGTGGTCCTGCTACTTTGTAATCATTTGCATAAGGTTCTCCGGCACGCGATGCTGAGATGAGGTGGTAGTACCACTTGTAGTTATTCATCGACAGCATGATGTTGTAACCTGCGTCAGTCAATAACCAGACATCTCCGGTTTCAGGCCTGGTTTTGATGTTGTTCACGGTTGTTAAGACGAGTCCCGCATCCGCAATAACACTCCGGCCGGGCTCGAGCAAGATCGTTACCTGGTCCAGGAGATGCTCCGCACTGGCTGCGCGCGCAGATTCTCGAGCGACTCGCATTGCTTCAGTTAGCACGGCGGAAGGCTCGAGGTCGGCGCCCAACATGTCGCGTTCGTGTTCAGGCAACTGGTCAGCTTGAGTTCGATCGCGTAAGTAGTTAACTGGAATCCCGCCGCCAAGGTTAATGTGTTCCAACGTGTGACCAGTTTCGCGATTGATGGTCACGAGATGTTCCCACATGCTCTTGAAGGCTTCAGCGAATGGTTCAACGTCAGGAGTTTGTGACCCTACATGGATATGGATACCGCAGACGTTAATTAGATCTGGATTCTGTAAGCCACGACGAAAGGCTGCGAGCACTTCCGACGAGGAGATGCCAAATTTCGATGTAAGTAATGCGGTTTGCAAACCCAGGTGAGATCTGGTGCCGATTTCAGGAACGAGGCGAAGTGTCACTCGAGCGGCGGAAACGTTTTCACCGCGTGCTCTAAGGCGCAGCACGGACTCTTCAACCAAATCGATTTCATAGATTGAGTCGACATTGATGGCGTAGATTTGAGCGCGAACAGCTTCGTCTATCTCATCGTCTGATTTGCTCGTGCCATTGAAGATGATTTGCTCAGGTTTGAATCCAACGCGGAGAGCTTTGAAGAGTTCGCCGCCACTGTTAACTTCGCAATCAATTCCCGCATCGAGCACAGCTTTAAGGATAGCCATATTCGAATTGGCCTTCGACGCGTAACAAAACTTGATGGGGCGATCAACCGCTTCGCCAGCCATCTTCAGGCGATTGATGTTGTCGCGTATCCGTTTTTCGGAGAAGACAAATAGTGGAGATTTATAGTGCTTAACAAGATCGAGAGCGTCGACCCCATTGATAGTTAAATGATCTTGACGAACTTCAAGATATCCGGGGATTGACCATGCCGGACAATAAGCGGCTATTCCAGACGACATTTTAAACGGCTCCAACAATTTAAGTAAGAAAAGTCGAGCGAAGATAGAACGGGAGAGTTAATGCGTCAAGCGTTGAGCCGAGAATGGACAAAATCAAAAGAATCCAATTGACTAGAAACAGAATATTAAAGATGTAATCTGAAAAGCTAGGTCTCACTTGGAAAGAACAAGTAGGGAAGGGTGGCTTGCCCCCGCTGACCTCACCTAACACGACTCATTGAGTTCTAGGTTCGCGTTGGGTGAGGTGAGCGGGGCAAGCCACCCTTCCCTACTTGTTCTTTCCAAGTGACTCTTTCTAACTAAAATATTTTTGCAGCTCTCAATTTGCGCGTGCGAAATTGTACGCTAGAGTCCCCGCAACTTTTACGGGTTCGCCTGAAAGCACGGTTGGTAAAAACCTGGCCAGTCGCGCTGCATTGACCGCCGCCGCTTGTAAATTCGCCGGGCCCGATACTGCTCTTGCTTCAATGACTGAGCCCTGTTCATCCACTAAGACTTGTACCATCACAACGCCGGCTTTTTCTCCGGCTGGCATGTCCGGTAATGGTAGATAGATCGCTTTGCCGTTAAGCGGGCCACCATTTATTGGAGCGCGCTTCGCAGGGTTTTGTTGAGCTTGGTTTTGTTGTGAACCTGGTTGTGCTGTTCCCGTACCGGACTCCGGGTTGTCTTCCTGATTGTTCACGTTCGCGGAACCAGGCGTTCCACCACCTTCGCTGTCAACGCGTGGCTTTCTAACTTGTCGTGGGTTGCCTTGTTGACCGGGGTTGTCGTTCTGGCTGATGGCGTTTGGATCTTGACCCTGCTCGTTGGTTGCGACCGCAGCTTGCTCTGTTGGTTTGTCAGGGATCACAAAGGAACTGAGGAACTTTTCCTCAAGTGCGTCGTCCTTTTTAGTGTTTAGAATCGCAATTGCGTAAAACCTCTTCTTGGTTACATAAGCGTGCACTGTTCCATTCAGATCGCCGACCGTTAGTTTGTAGATTCGGCCGGTATAGCCGTGGAATGGTTTAGCGCCAGTGAGGATCATTTTCGTAACGGCATCTTTGCGTACCTTTCCAGGGAAGTAGGTTTTGAAAGCATCTGCGTAAGAGTTGAACCTTTCAAACTCAGAATAGGCAGGGTTTGACTTAATGCCACTTATTGAAGCCACCCCAACTACCGGTCCGGTTGTTGGTGACGATAAGTAAAGTCGGGCATTCAACTGCATTTTGTGATACTCAAATGGCTCGATTTGAGTTGCAGTGTCTTTCGGCATCAGCACCGAGAAATCTTCTTTTTCGGGTTTAAGTGTGTCCCAGCTCTCCCAAATTGGGGGTTTCGTTTCTGTCGGCGCAGGTTGAGTGGTCGCAGCTGGTGGTGCTTGTTTAGTTGGTTTTGATGTTCGTTTTTGCGCCGGGGTAGATAACGTCATTGCTGCCAAAAAGAGAATCGCAATTGCACAATGTGAACGACGCAAGAACATGTGTTCAACCTCCCGATTTTTGGATGCGTGTGACGAGTTGCAGGGCTGCGCTTTTCGGACTCTAGTCTGACGGTCGAGCAGTGTCAAGGGAGAAACAATACCACCCATAAGACTTAACGGACATATGTGACCTATTGACTGTTAGCAGCTCTTTTCTCTCGTTCCTTCTCAACTAAAATACGTCGCAGAATTTTGCCCGAGGGAGACTTCGGAATTTGTTCGACAAATTCCAAGTAACGCAGTCGCTTGTGCGGTGCAACTCGTTCGGCGACGAAGTTCATGATCTCGTCTACCTCTCCTTCACAATCCTTTTTCAAAACTACCATTGCTTTTGGAACTTCTCCCGCTTCATCATCCGGGCAGGGAATTACGGCTGCATCAGCTACTGATTTGTGTCCCAACAAAACTGCTTCCAGTTCGGCCGGAGGTACCTGGAATCCTTTGTATTTAATTAACTCCTTCAAACGGTCAACAATAAAGAAATGCCCATCCTCATCCACTAGTCCAATGTCGCCTGTATGTAGCCAGCCATCATCGTCGATCGTATGTGCGGTTGCATCTGGATTGTTCAAATAACCCTTCATGATTTGCGGACCGCGGACACAAACCTCGCCTTTCTCTCCCGGACCTAGTGCCTCACCTGTTTCCACATCGGCGATCTTGCACTCGGTCATAGGTGCTGGAACTCCAACCGAACCAAATTTGACCTGGCTCGGGTTGGCTGGGCTCGAGTGAGTTACTGGACTGGTTTCGGTCATGCCATAACCTTGTCGAACCTGACAGCGCATTCGTTTCATGCAGGCCTCAGTGAGTTCCACACCCAGCGGTGCCGCACCCGAGAAAATAGTTTTGAGTTTTGGCAGTTTGTAGTTGTCCACGATCGGATTCTTGCTCAAGCTGAGAATCACCGGTGGCACCAGGTGTACAAGCGTGATTTCGTATTGCTGGGCCGTCTGCAAGAATGTTTCCAGTTCAAACCTTGGAAGTGTAATTATGGTTGACCCTGTATAGAGTCCCATATTCAACACAACCATTAGCCCATAGATATGAAACAGCGGCAACACGCAAATCAGTGTGTCATTCTCATAGAAATAGTCGAGACTTTCCATCTGCTTGAGATTGGACACGAGGTTGTGATGAGTCAGCATCACGCCTTTTGCCAATCCCGTGGTGCCACTCGAATAAGGAAGGGCTACCAGATCATGGCGAACGTCGATGTCAATTTGTGGCAGGGGCCGATCGTTCTCAACTAATAATGAATCAAATGATGTAGCACCATCAGCCTCGCCAAAGACGAACAGTTCATCAATGCCTGCTTTCTTAGCAGCTTCACTCGCTTTGCCAACACAGCTTGGTACGGTAACCAGAAAACGCGCTTTTGAATCGCGTAGTTGATGTTCGATTTCACGATCCGTGTAGAGGGGATTGATCGTAGTAGCGACCCCGCCAAGCGTCGCTACCGCATGAAACATGATCGCGTATTCAGGAATATTTGGACTGAGGATCCCAAAAACCTCGCCTTGTTTGAAACCACGATCTGTAAGATTTGCTGCGACTCGACGGATGGAGTCGACGAGTTGAGCATAGGTGATAGTGCGTCCAGTTGTACCT
>JBKPQV010000273.1:0-17354 GCA_046734235.1 Acidobacteriota bacterium | reverse complement strand
GATCTTAAATCCAAAACCAACCAGCATCATCGCAGCTCCGGCGAATAAGAGTCCTGGATACCTGGCCTCGTTCAATCGCGACGCGATGACGGCGATATTCGTCGAGCCTGCGACCCCAGCCGTTGATGTTGCTCCGTAAGTTAACGCAATGCCATATAGAAGGAACGCTGACGAAAACGAGCCCAGGATGAAGTACTTCAGTGATGACTCGTTTGAGCGGACGTCGGTACGCCTGAATCCAGCCATCACGTAGGTTGCGATCGAGAGAATTTCGAGACCTAAGAAGATAATTACAAGGTCGCCACCGGATGCCATCAACATCATTCCGACTGTGGCAAATAACAACAACGAATGGAATTCACCGGCTGGGAGTTGTTCACCATGAACCCAAACTGTGGAGATCAATAAGGTAAGGACAGACACCAGTAAAAACACAAGCGTGAATCCCAAGCGCAGTTCATCCAAGACGATCATGCGATTGAATGCGTCCGTCGCTACTTGTCCCGAGGTCCAAAGCCAGATCGTAGCAGCAGCTCCTGCTGCGATACCGGCGAGTGAGATACCGCCAGTGACCCACCGTTGTGAGGGGTGACCAAAGGCGTCAACAAGCATTACGATCACAGCTGCTGCGCAAACGATTACCTCCGGGGCTATTAAAGCCCAGTTGACAATCGGCATTGTTGATTGAGCAAGGATTAGATTCATTCAGCTTTAGTTGTATGTACTTCGCCGTCTTTCTTTTCATTCGACGTCAAGGTGTAAGAACCGCCAGCCGGACTAGCATTAAGCCGCGCTCTGACTGCTTCAATGCTGGGTTGAGATCGATCGAGAAAAACACGCGGATAAACACCCATGAAGATCATCAGCACCAGCAACGGTAACAACAAGCCAACTTCACGCGCATTCAAATCGCTGAGGTTTGCGTTTTCAGGATTGGAAACTTTGCCAAACACAACGCGCTGCAACATCCACAGCATGTAAACCGCCGCCCAGATTACCCCAGTTCCCGCAAGCATCGTGGCGACGAACGGATGAGACACGGCATTGGATGTCCACATGCCAATCATGATCAGAAACTCACCGACGAAGCCGTTCAGGAAAGGCAACCCAACTGAAGAAAGCGAAGCGAAGACAAAGAGTGTGGCAAACCATGGCATCGGCGTTGCCAGGCCGCCGAATTCGCTGATTAATCTCGTGTGCCGGCGTTCATAAATGAAGCCTACGAACAAGAAGAGTGCTCCGGTGGAGACTCCGTGATTGAGCATCTGGTAAAGCGCGCCCTGCATTCCGAGTTCGGTAAACGAGAACAACCCGAGAACGACAAAGCCCATGTGGCTAACAGACGAGTAAGCCACGAGTCGCTTCACATCGGGTTGGACCATTGCGACCAACGCTCCGTAGATAATTCCGATAACCGCAAGAATAATGATGATCGGCGCGAGTTTGTGTGCCGTTGCAGGAAAGAGTCCCAGGTTGAATCGAAGTATCCCGTAAGTGCCCATTTTTAGCAGCACACCAGCAAGAATTACGGAACCAGCAGTAGGCGCTTCAGTATGTGCGTCCGGAAGCCAGGTATGAAATGGAAACAGTGGAACCTTGATACAAAATGCCAAACCAAACGCCAGGAAGATCCAGAATTCGGGTCGTTCTCCCAGGCCGTTAGCTGCAAGGGCCTGGCTTAACAGGACGTAGTCGAACGTGTGGTAAGCGAAGTAAAGCGCAATGATTGCCACCAACATCAACAAGCTGCCGACCGCGGTGTAAATAAAGAATTTGATTGCTGCGTAGATCCGGCGCTCACCTCCCCAGATGCCAATCAGGAAGAACATTGGAATCAGGGAAGCTTCGAAGAAGAGGTAAAACAAGAGCAGATCAAGCGAGACAAAAACGCCGATCATTGCCGAGGCGAGGATCAACAGGAAAACATAATAGGCAAGTTGCCGTTTCTTTATCGCGGTCCAACTCGAAAGTATTGCTATTGGCATTAATAGCGTGGTAAGCAGAACCAGCCAGAGACTTATGCCGTCAACGCCGATGTGATAACGAGTCCCGATAGAACCTATCCAAACAGCATTCTCTTCGAACCTGAAGGCAGCAGAGTCTGGCCCAAGACCCGTCAACAACAGTAGCGAGATTCCAAAAGTAGAAATCGTCGTGACCAGCGCGATCCACTTGTAGTGGTAGTCGCGGCTACCTGGCCACAGGCTATAGAGCACCGCTCCTAAGGCACCGATGGTCGGCAAAAGTATTAAGACTGTTAGTAAATGCGGCATAAACTAAACTGGCGGTCGCAAACTGAAATACGCAAAGACACCAATCAATATCAACGCACCAAATAAGATAATTGCGGCGTATCCACGGACGAGTCCCGCCTGAAGGTAACGCCCGAGTCTGCCAGCTTCGGTGATGGAATCTCCGATTGCATGGAGCAGTCCGTCGATGACGCCAATATCAAAAATCTTCCACAAGCCTTCTCGTGATCCAACTTCAATCGGATGAATCAGCGCAGCGTCGTAAATTTCGTCTACGTAGTATTTGTTTTCGAGAATACGAGGCATTTCAAGCAATGGACGTTTCCTGAAAGTAAACCAGCCAATCGCCATTCCGGTGACCGCAATCGCAATGGAGAGGAGTGCTAAATAGCGTTCAGCACTGACTTCCTCGGCCGAATGAACTGCGTGTGCTGCTCCAGGTGATTCAGCTAGAGGATGGATCGCTGGAGCCGCATCAGTCTCTTGGTGTGGCGTTAGAACTTCCGCAGGCGTGGTCGTTTCATGCCCGGCTGCCGGGGCTTTAGCGATAACCGGCTCTAACGTGTGCTCGATGTAATTGAGATTTTTGTCGCTAACCCATGAAGTGAGTGCGTACGGGACTCCGATGAAACCACCAAAAGTGGAAAGCACGGCCAGCACAATTAGCGGTACCGTCATGATCCAGGGTGACTCATGCGGCTCGACTGGACCATGTCCGTGGTTGTCTCCATGTCCGCCATCATGCTCATCGCCATGTGTTTCTCTGAAGCGCTCACTACCCCAGAAAGTCATTACCATCATTCGGGTCATATAGACCGCTGTTAGCAAAGCCGTAAGTGCAGCGACTCCCCAAAGAATCTTGTTGAAGCCTCCCGGTAGACCTGCAGCGCTCCACGTCTTCCAAAGGATTTCGTCCTTTGAAAAGAAGCCGGCAAAAATCGGAATGCCGGAGATTGCGAGCCAGCCTGTCAACATCGTCGCAAACGTTATCGGCATGTACTTCCGCAGGTTCCCCATCCGCCGCATGTCTTGCTCGTGGTGCATGCCATGAATTACGGAACCTGAACCGAGGAAGAGAAGCGCTTTGAAGAACGCGTGCGTGATGACGTGAAAGATTGCGGCAACGAAAGCTCCAACGCCACAGGCCAGGAACATATAGCCAAGTTGGGAGATTGTTGAGTAAGCAAGAACTTTCTTGATGTCGTTTTGCGCAAGGCCGATTGTCGCTGCGAAGATTGCGGTTGCTGCTCCGATAATCGCGACGATGAACATTGCTGTTGGGGCATCGATAAAAATAGCCGAGCACCGAACGATCATGTAAATGCCGGCGGTGACCATGGTCGCAGCGTGAATCAGCGCAGACACAGGAGTTGGGCCAGCCATTGCATCTGGCAGCCAAACGTATAAAGGAATCTGTGCACTCTTTCCTGCGGCGCCAATAAAAAGCAATAGAGCAATTGAAGTCGCCCCTAAGCCAGTAATTGCGCCAAAAGTAAAAGGATCCGGACCACGATTTGCGAAGTACTCAAACGCAGTATGAGCAGCACCGCCAGCCGCAGGGTTAGCAAAGAAGCTGACCGAACCTGTTAAGAGAAAGGTCAACAGAATGCCCATCACGAAGCCCCAGTCGCCAATCCTATTAGTGATGAAAGCCTTCTTGGCCGCGTCGCCGGCTTCTTTCTTATCGAAGTAGTAGCCAATCAATAGGTAGGAGCAAAGTCCCACCCCTTCCCAACCAACAAACATCAGGATGAAGTTGTCGCCCAGGACGAGCGTCAACATCGAAAACATGAAGAGGTTCAGAAACGCAAAGAAACGATAAAAGCCTTCTTCGCCGTGCATATAGCCGACGGCAAACACGTGGATCAAGAACCCTACGAATGTAACGAAGAGGGCATAAGTACCGCTAAGCCGATCCATTCCCAGCGCGACGTCGGCATGAAAGGTTCCAACCTGTAGCCACGTCCAGATGTGATCGAGAACCGGTTCTTCAGTTCTGAGTGCGCCATGTGAATTGAAAGCCAGGTAGAAGGAGACGATCGCGGAAATTGCGACTGAGCCGCAGGCGACGATCCCAATGAAGCGCTCATCACGAACCCGACGCCCAATGAACCAATTAATCGCCGCACCGGCGAGCGGTGCGAAAATGATCAAACTGAGAAGGTTGTTTTCCATTTCTCTTGTGGTCTTAGGTCTTGGGTCTTTGGTCTTCGATAAGACAGCACTTCGAAAAACCTAAGACCCAAGGCCAAAGCCCTAGAGTTTCAAGATACTCGCGTCATCAACATCCAGTGATTCACGATTGCGGAAAATCGCGATAATGATTCCCAGGCCAACAGCAGCCTCAGCGGCAGCTACAGTCATCACGATGAATACAAAAAG
This sequence comes from Acidobacteriota bacterium, assembly GCA_046734235.1. Lineage (GTDB taxonomy): Bacteria > Acidobacteriota > Blastocatellia > Pyrinomonadales > Pyrinomonadaceae > PSRF01. The sequence goes on along the minus strand of JBKPQV010000273.1, from coordinate 12,720 downwards.
CTGTCCGGTTATGTCCTGAAAGAAACTCGCAAATGCCACGAACGTCAGGTTCACAGCATTGAGCATTAGCTCAATGCACATAAACATCGCGATCACGTTGCGCTTGATGATCACACCTACTACGCCAATCGTGAACAGCAACGCAGATAAAGCCAGGTACCAGGAAAGCTGTGGTTCCATAATTCAGTCTCGGTTCGGTTTGTTCCGGTCCACTATTCCCAACAAGTGAGCTGCTTCATCAGAAGAACTGGTTTCAATCGGCGTTTGCACATCGTGCGACGCGCTAGGATCAATATCGCTCACCGCCAATAATTGTGCTCCGGGAACTACGCGGGCATTAGGTGGAAGAATATCGGCACGGCGTGCCAATGTCATTGCACCGACTATTGCCATTAGCAACAGAATGGAAGTGATCTCAAAGGGCAAAAGATAGTTCGTAAACAAGGCAGACCCAATCGATGTGGTCAAACCAATATCGGTCGGCGTTAATCTAGGAGTCGGGCTCACCGACCAAAGTATGAAAGCAACTTCGCCGATAAACGCACCGGCTAAGACAATGCCAGCTGGAACCAGGAATCCTATCCTGATCTTTCGCTTTTCTTCCTGCTCAACGTTGAGCAGCATGATGACGAAGACCACTAGAACCATGATGGCGCCGGCATAAACAATTATCTGTACGGCCGCGATAAACGGTGCGGCTAGCATCAAGTAGAGGCACGCCAGGGATACGAAGACGCCAATTAGTGAAATTGCGCAATATAGAGGATTACGCTGAGCAACAACATTTATCGCGCAACCTATCGCAAGTCCACCGAAGAGAATGAAAAGAAGAAACAGCATCACTGATTAGTCGAATTTACCCACCCCAGATAACGTTGAAATACATCAACGTCGCGGTAATGAAAATATTTATGAGTGCCAGCGGTAACAGAAACTTCCAACCAAAGCTCATCAGTTGATCAAATCTAAATCTCGGCAACGTGCCGCGGATCCAGATATAGAGAAAGAGAAAGAAAATAATCTTCGCCAAAAAGCCAATCACGCTAACAAGCGCGAAGAGGAACGTATCGCGGCCGAAGATATCCGCTGCAAAAGGAACATTCCAGCCACCGAGAAAGAGCGTGGTCGCCAGCATCGACACCGTAAACATGTTGATGTATTCAGCGAGAAAGAAGAGCGCAAACTTCATCGCGCTGTACTCGGTGTGAAAGCCGGCAACTAGCTCGGTTTCAGCTTCAGGCAGGTCAAAAGGAACGCGGTTTGTTTCGGCGATTGCGGCAATCAGATAGACGACAAAACTCAGCGGAGTTAGCAAAATAAACCAACCGGCTCCATGCCAGCGGGATTGCAAATCAACTATCTTAGAAAGATCTAACGTTCCGGCCAGCAGAATTGGTCCAATCAAGCTAAGGCCAAGCGCCAACTCATACGAAATCATTTGCGCAGAAGAGCGAAGACCACCCATCAGGCTGTACTTGTTATTTGATGACCAACCTGCGAGCGCGATTCCGTAGACTCCTACAGATGTAACTCCCAAAACGTAAAGCAGGCCAACATCAAAGTGGGCGACGACAAGAGGTATTTGGCCAATGAACGGTAAATTCACATTTGGGCCAAATGGGTAAACGATCATTGTCATTAACGCCGCCATCGTGGCAATCACTGGCGCGAGGAAGTAAATGAAGCGTGTTGATTTGTCGGGGACGATGTCTTCTTTGAGGATAAACTTCAGCAGATCTGCGAATGGTTGTAGTACTCCGCCATAACCAACTCGATTTGGTCCCAGCCGGCCTTGAATGAAGCCCAGGACGCGCCGCTCAGCAAGTACCGTGTACGCGACAATCAAAAGCACCACGGTAAACACAACCGTAATGGCTAAGAACTTCAAGGCTATATCGAGTATTGGTTGAAGATCCATTTTGCTATTTAAGATTTAAGATTGCAGATTTCAGGTTTTCGTCATCCAATCTGCAATCTAAAATCTTAAATCTGAAATTTCCTCAGTCTCCCGCTACAGAGGCCTGCTTCAAATTAGCATCGACGGTAATCTGGTAAAGAGGAGACACTCGAGTGGTCTCTGGACGTGGATTACCCGATGCAAGTAAATGAAACTGAGGAACCTTGTCCGTCAAAGTTCCGATCTTGAACAACTCATGCCCCACGTTCACAGATCTGTTCAGTTTGTCACCTGAACTGGATAAACCCTCAACTCTTTCACGCAGACCATTAAACGCTGCGCTGACTTCCTTTGCCTCGACGTGATGCTTTGCCTGAACCGGCTTTGTTTCGTCTTTTAGTAGCGGATAACGCATGCCCGCGTACGCTGGGACCTTTTCTGAAATTTCCCGGAACACTGCACTCGCAGACATTTCAAAACCGAAGTCGACACCGAGTTCTTTTGCAAGTTGTGCGGTTATAACCCAGTCCGGCTTTGACTGGTGAAGCGGCTGAATTGACTGTCTTACGCGTTGTACGAAACCATCATTGTTAGTAAACGTTCCGTCAACCTCAGCGTATGATGCCGCGGGTAAAACGACATCAGCATGCGTCGTGGTGTCAGTGTGGAAAAGCTCTTGCACGACCAGAAAATCGAGTCCACTCAAGGCGTCGCTCTGAACTTGTTGCGGAAGAAAACTGCCGGCTACGTATAAGGCACGGATCTCGGAACCCACGGTTGCCAGTAACAGACCTGGCGAATGGTTTGTTTCCTGCATTCCCATGTCGATGGCACCAACGCTGTTGTTGAACAGAGGCAGTGGATGCAACAGGAAACGTGTTCCTTCGTTCGTCAATTTGGCACCTAGTTGGGCGACCGTCGACTGTGCATCTGCACCCAACTCGCCACCAAACATAAAGACGACATCTCCGCTCGTGTTCGTGATGAGATCACGAAGGGAACTAAGCTCGCCAGCCTCAATGCCTGCTTTCTCAGCGGCCAGTGAGTCGAACGACTTGTCCGCGAGAGCGAGCACCACAGCTTCTTCTGATCCCGGGCGCACATGAACAAACTGAGAGGCCTGTTCTACCAGTCGAATGCGCACCGAATTTACGATTACCAGCTTCGCGCCGCCGTTACGGACCGCCTGCCGGATTTGCTTACCTGTGAGTGGTTGTAGTTCTTCTGGCTCGCCACCAATTACGACAATTGTTTTCGAGTAACGAATGTCTCGATGAGAAGCCAGTGGTGATCCGAGGTCGCTAAAGAAGGAACTCAAACTAAAAGCATCTGTGACTGCGTAGCTGCTGGTCCCTACGAGCTCAGTCGCAAACTTATGCAACACGTAAAGGGACTCATTAGTCAGTCGCGGACTACCAACTACACCCACCGCATTCCGTCCATGCTCATTAGCCACGGCGTCAAGACGTTCAGCAACATGACGAATAGCCTCATCCCAGGTCGCGGGAATTAGCTTTCCACCTTTTTTGTAACGAATTAGTGGAGTCTTGATCCGATCTTCGTGATTGACGAATGGATGACCAAATCTGCCTTTGACGCAAAGAAACTCACCATTAAGTCCATTAACGTAGCGATCACGTGCAACTACACGCTTCAATTCACCGCCACGTGAACCGAGTGACATCTGGCACCCATCTGAACAAAAGTTGCAGGTCGAAACAGTTTGTTCAAGTTCCCAGGGACGTGTTTGATGTCGATATGTTCCGTCAAGCAGAGTGCCGGTGGGGCAAACTTCAATGCAGTTTCCGCATTGAGAGCAGTCGAGCCATCCCATGTAGGTGCCGATGACGGTATGAGCACCTCGTCCACCGGCCTCGATCGCATCTTCTCCCATCCATTCGTCGCAAACTCGCGTGCAGCGCTTACAGAGGATGCAGCGCTGTGGGTCGTTCGCCACCATCGGCGAGAGGTAGCGTTCTGCGGCGTAGTTCTTTTTCTCAGTAAAGCGCTCTTCCAGGCCACCCCAATCGAAGGTCATCTCCTGGAGTTCACATTCACCACCACGATCGCAGACGGGACAATCCAATGGGTGATTTGCAAGCAGAAACTCGGTCATCCCGCGCTGTGCTTTTTCGATCTCCTCGCTCTGGGTGGTGACGACCATCCCGTCCGTGCAGGTAATCGTGCAGGATGTCTGCAGTTTTGGCATCTTTTCGATGCGGACGAGACACATACGACAGGATGCTTGCAATGCAAGATCGGAGTAGTAACAGAAAGAGGGAATGTCGTAGCCTTTTTCGCGACAGACATCGATGAGTCGTGCATTTTTCGGCACTTCAAATTGCTGACCGTTGATAGTTATATGAATTAGCTCAGTAGACATTCGTCACTCGTGAATGGTGAATAGTAAAATCGTGAACCAAACTGCACGGGACTTGGGCAATTATGATCCGTGATTTACGCCATTCGACAGATGCTTTCTAAAGTCTTCCGGAAAACGTTTGATGGCCGACTGAATGGGCCATGAAGCTGCATCACCAAGCGGGCAGAACGACTTGCCTTCAATGTTGTCGCAAAGGTCGAGCATCAGCTGTGCGTCCTCAGGTCGTCCATCGCCGTTAGCAATTCGCTTAAATACTTTTACGAGCCAGTCGGTACCCTCTCTACAAGGTGTGCACCAACCGCAGGACTCGTGTTTATAAAATTCAGTAAGGTTTTTCGTCGATTCAAAGATATCAACGGTTTCATCCATCACGATGAAACCGCCTGAACCCACGCTCGAACCAGCGGTTACCAGGCCTTCATAGTCCATTCTCACGTCTTTGCCTACGATCTGATCGGCACGCATGATGTAGACCGATGATCCACCAGGAATCACCGCTTTCATTTTCTTTCCGCCGAGGATGCCGCCGCAATCTTCGAGAATGAACTTTTCCATGTCGTCATAGCCCATGGGAAGTTCATAGACACCAGGTTCATTCACGTGACCTGAAACGGACCATAGTTTGGTACCGCCACTCTTTTCAGTGCCTAGTTTTTGATAAGCCTCGCCGCCCATCTTGATGATGTCAGGAACGGCGGTTAGCGTCTCAACATTGTTCACGACAGTTGGTGAAGCATAAAGACCAGAAACGGCAGGGAAGGGAGGCTTCATTCGCGGATGCCCGCGCAATCCTTCAAGAGAACTCAACAGAGCCGTTTCTTCACCGCAGATATAGGCGCCCGCGCCAGTGTGTGTGTAGACCTCGCATGAAAAGTCAGTACCGAGGATGTTTTTCCCAACCAGGCCAGCCTTGCGCGCCTCCTCGATAGCGACGTCCATAATGTCGATGAGGTATTTGTATTCTCCGCGCGTATATATGTAGGTTGTTTTGGATCCAAGTGCGTAGGCCGCAATCAGCATACCCTCAATCAAGAGGTGTGGATCACGCTCCATCAGGTAGCGATCTTTGAACGTCCCGGGCTCAGACTCATCGGCATTACAAACTACATATTTTGGTTTTGGTGAATCTTTAGGAACAAAACTCCATTTCATCCCTGTCGGAAAGCCGGCACCACCTCGTCCACGCAATGCCGACTTCTTCACTTCATTGATGACATCATCAGGCGACATGCCATCGAACACTTTCTTGAGTGCTTCGTACCCTCCATTCGCACGGTATACATCTATGCTTTTCGAGTTTTCCAGATGAACTCGTCGAAGTTGTAATGGCTCACAACCGATGGCTTTGATCTGCATTAGCTTCTATGGCAAGGCGTCTAGAATCTGGTCGACTTTTTCTGGCGTCAGATTCTCGTGATAGTCAAAATTCAGCTGAAACATTGGCGCGGTGCCGCAAGAGCCAAGGCACTCAACTTCCGACAAGGTAAAACGACCATCTGCCGTTGTTTCACCTGGCTTGATTCCGAACTTTGTGGAACAGTGCTCAGTTATCGTCGATGAACCTCTGATTTTGCACGACAATGTTTTACAAACTTGGATGTGATACTTACCAACCGGTTCGGTATTGATCATCGAATAGAACGTTGCGACTTCCCAGATATCGGTAATCCGCAGGTTCAAACGGTTAGCCAGGTACAGGACACCCGCCGGATCGAGATAGCCACGCTCACGTTGTACAACGAACATAAGCGGCAAAATCGCTGAGCGCTGGACCGGGTATTTGGCCAGGTGTCGATCAATCTCCGCTTCCACCTCAGGTGTAAATGTCGCCGGCGCAACGTCGAGTTCAACGGGCTGCGACAATGGTTGAATTTTTGTCAGCGTCTGACTCATCTTTTTGAAGAACTTTGGACTTTGGTCTTAGGACTTTGGTCTTAGGTCTTTGGTTATACCAACAGAGATTCCCGTTCAAAACCCGATGTCAACGATCGAGATCAAAGGCCTAAAACCAAGGCCAAAGACCCAAGACCAAAGACCCAAGACCCTAGCGATCTATCTCTCCCAACACGATGTCGAGTGAACCAATGATTGCCACAATGTCAGCGACCATTTCGCCACGTGCCATGTCCGGAAGCGCTGAAAGATTTACAAAACTTGGTCCACGAAAATGCACTCGGTCTGGTTTTGGGCCACCGTTCGACTTCATGTAAACGCCGAGCTCGCCTTTTGAAGCCTCGATCGCGTGATAGACCTCCCCAGCCGGCACATCAAATCCTTCCGCCACTATCAGGAAGTGATGAATCAATGCATCCATGTGCTTCTTCATCGCCTGACGATCTGGCAGGACTACTTTGGGTGCGTCAGCTTTTACTGGTCCTGGCTTCAAACGAGACAAAGCTTGGACCGAAATCTTGTGCGATTCCTTTAACTCACGCATTCGAACCATGTATCGCGCCCAAACGTCGCAGTCGGGTTCAGTAGGCACTTCAAAATCGTAGTTCTCGTAACCGCTATATGGAGTAGCCCGCCTGAGATCCAGCCCCACGCCGCTACCACGCAGGCATGGACCAGATAATCCCCAGTCGATCGCATCCTCAGCGGAGATGTAACCCACACCTTGTGTACGTTTCTGAAAGATCTTATTGCCGCTCAACAGGGTGTGGAATTCGTCGACTGCTTTTGGAAAGTCGTTTAGAAACTGTTTGCACCGGTTTTCGAATCCAGCGGGAAGATCCATCATTAGCCCACCGATTCGGAAATACGAAGGCGTCAGACGACCACCTGAGGCAGCCTCGATCAGGTTCAGGATTTTTTCGCGCTCACGGAAACAGTAGAAAAATACCGTCATTGCCCCGATGTCGAGGGCATGCGTTCCCAGCCACACCAGATGCGATCCGATTCTCTGCAGCTCACACATCAGCACACGAATCGTTTGGGCTCGTTCTGGAATTTCCAATCCCAGTAGTTTCTCACCCGCCATTACGTAGGCAAGGTTGTTGCCCAGAGGATTGAGATAGTCCATTCGATCCGTAATGACGATGCCTTGCTGATACTTCTTGTATTCAAAGAGCTTCTCCATGCCGGTATGGAGATAGCCAATGTCTGGGGTTGTCTTAACCACCATTTCGCCATCAAGGACGAGCTCGAGACGCAACACTCCGTGTGTGGACGGATGTTGCGGTCCCATCGAGATCGTCATCTGGGTATCGAGGGGTCGATCAACGACTTCGAATTGTGGTGGAATGCTTGCAGCGCTCATTTGAATTGCGATAAGACCAATTGGACCAATAAGACCTATGCTATTTCAGGCTATAAGGTTCATAGCCCCGGAGCGGAAAATCTTTCCGCAATGAATGTCCTTGCCAATCTTCAGGCAGAAGAATCCGACGCAGATCGGGATGACCATCAAAGATCACCCCAAACAAGTCGTAAGTCTCCCGCTCATGCCAATTTGCTGTTCGCCAAATACTCGTCACGCTTTCGAGGTGAACGTTTTCTTCATTTAGCAATACCTTTAATCGCCAACGATGGTGTTTGCTCGTTGAGAAAAGGTGGTAATTCACTTCAAAACGAGGCTCTTCCTCAACACCACGGTCTGCGCCACACAAATCTGCGAGAAAATCGAAGCGAGTTTCAGACCAGCTCTTCAGGAAAGTGCAAATTTCTCGAATCTTTTCCCGGGGCACGATCACGGTAGTCTCGCCTAGCGCTTCGATTACCTCGCTGACCCATTCCGGGTGTTCACGCTGGAACGCCGTCACGAGCGGTGACGGCGTCTGCTCTGAACTCGGACGTGAATTTGAAGAAACTTCTGGCTTGAGTGGTTCCGACTCCATCCGAATTAAACTCAACTCTCTAGGAAGAACGACGTCGTTCGTGTCGCGAAGCAATTGTGTACGGCCGCGTTTCCGGAAGCGTGTTTTGTTGCGCAGTTGAGCCATCCGTTACCGGCAAAGTCCCCGGCACGACAGCTTCGCGAGCTTCTGCTTCCAGGATATCCCTACGATCGCGAACGCTTTCCTTCATTACTTTGTCCTGCAACATCATCACCGCATGGATCAACATCTCCGGACGCGGTGGACAACCAGGAATATAAACATCTACAGGCACGATCTTGTCGACTCCCTGAACAATCGCATAATTGTCGAAAACACCGCCGGAGGTAGCGCAAGCACCCATCGAGATCACCCACTTTGGCTCGGGCATCTGGTCGTAAATTCGGCGCAACACGGGCGCCATTTTTCGAGATACTCGACCTGAAACGATCATCACGTCTGCCTGACGCGGACTTGCACGAAAGACCTCAGAGCCAAATCTAGCCAAATCATTTCGCGCTGAAGTGGCGTTCATCATCTCGATAGCACAGCACGCCAATCCAAACGTCGCCGGCCAAAGCGACGACTTGCGAGCCCAATTAATTAAGGAATCGAGCTTCGTGGTCAGGACTTCTGGTAAAGCCTCTGCGATTACATTTTCGAGTCCCATTAAAAACCTCTACGCTGCAGTGCGTTTCTTTCTTTCCGCCTGACGCGCTTCCAAATCAGCGAGTGCGCGCGCTTCGGCTTCAGCTTCGCGTCGAGCTCGATCGCCCCAGTCAAAGGCACCTTTCTTAACTATATAAATATAGCCAGCTAACAGGAGAAAAATGAAAACCATCATCTCCAGGTAAACAAACTGCCTGACATCAGGGCCCTGTGCTGCTAGTTTCTTAAATACCACAGCCCAGGGTATTAAGAAGATGACTTCAATGTCGAAGAGTATGAAGATCATCGCGATCAGATAGAACTTAACTGAGAACCGCTCTCGCGCAGATCCGACCGGGTCCTTTCCACATTCGTAGGGCATTAACTTTGTTCTGGTTCGCTTACGCTGGCCCACGAATTGTGAGAGAAGGATATTGCCTACCGCGAAACCGGCGGCAACGATGAACATCAGAAGAATCGGCAGGTAGTCAGAAAGGTGAAACGACATGTCGAACAGAATCTTCACCTGCCAGAGAACGACCTCGATCGAAAAGGACCGTTCGTGGCGAGCGCCACTCAACTCCGAGATTGAGAATCATTGTACAAGCTGATGCTAGACGAAGTGATCAAGGGTGTCAAGCAACGTTCCAGCGCAACTTTGACTGAAAAAAAAAGCACATTGACCGTGAAAAAATCATTATGCTAGTGTCTGAAAAGACCTCAGGATTTTTGTAGATCTATTTAGTTTATCGTAATTGATTCGCAGCGGGCCTCCTAGATAAGTGATTACCGGATTCAACACTGATATTGAACATGGTGGCGTTATCTATCATGTTCAAACCGAAGATAAAGGACTCGAAACCCCGATAATTCTTTCTCTCGTCTATGTCGGCGGCACCATCCTCGCCAGTAAACGTGCCCCCTATCAGGATCTGATTGAGCAAGGGTTCAGCGACGAGGCGCTTTCAGAGCGATTAAAGCGTCAACACCGGCTCATCTGTGCTGCAATCAACTCGGGCCGCATCGATGATCTAAAGAAAATGAGCGGTCGTGCGGCCAAGAGATCGCCGGGTGCTGAGGCTGAGTCCCAAACTTCTGAGACACCGGTTCAAGCGCCTGAAGAAGCGGTGGAGCAGATTTCACCTGAGGTTGCCGACCTTGAAGCTGAACAGGTTATTTCACCTGAAGTCGCTCCTCCTGTTGACGAGTTTATTTTTGAATTTGAGGATATACCCTCACAAAGCTGGTCTCCACCTGAAAAGGTAGAACCTCCTCCTCCTCCCCCTGACTTAGAGGTTACACAACCGATCGTCATTGACGATGCTCACGATGATGCTTACACAGTTCACGATTCCCGGGCTCATTTCCGGGACGAAATAACTGAGGATGGTTTGGCTATCTTGTTGCTTGATGACACCGAATTTAGTTCTGGAGAATCACGTACCTTGCGAGTTTTGGTGGTAAACCGGAAGGGCGAGGTTGAGAAACCAGTCGGGAGTGTGAATGTTTCAATCAAAATTCTCGGCACAGCATTTAGGCCTCTCATATATACAATTAAGACTGATCGCGATGGGGTTGCGACCGTCAATACACAGATCCCGCATTTCACTACCGGTCGAGCGGCGGTGTTAGTGCGCGCTGTGATGAAGGATAGGGCCGCTGAGCTACGTCGAGTAATCCATCCTGGTCAGTGAGGCACTTGGAAGCGTTGCAGATTTACATCAATGGCGAGAGCAAGGAGTTTGCAAACAATCTCTCACTGTTAGCACTAATCACTCTCCTCGAACTTCCAGTACAACGTATAGCCGTAGAACTTAACAAAGAAGTGGTTCGACGCGCTGAGTGGGAAACAACGTTCCTCCAGGATGGAGATCGTCTGGAGATCGTCCACTTTGTTGGTGGTGGTTCGCGTTAAGTGTCAATTCGGTGTAGAGTCGGCTCAATAATAGAGTTCCCAGGTGAAGGTGAGGTATGTCGACCGCAATTCAAACCAAAGAATCAACAAATACACTGACGATAGGCGATCGAACATTCACGTCACGTCTTATCATCGGTACGGGCAAGTATCGCAGTTATGAGGAAATGCAGCGCGCGCATCAATCCTCTGGTGCTGAGATGGTGACGGTCGCAGTGCGACGCGTTCCTCTGGATCGCGGCTCCGAATCGTTTCTGGATTTTCTCGATCCGAAACTGCAGATTCTCCCGAATACGGCGGGCTGCTATACAGCGGAAGACTCAATCCGCACTGCGCGACTTGCGCGAGAAGCCCTGCAAACAGATTTGCTCAAACTGGAAGTTATCGGCGATCAGACTACGCTGTTCCCTGACAACGAACAGACACTAGAGGCGTCCCGCGTTCTTGTGAAGGAAGGGTTTCAAGTGCTGCCTTATTTTAATGACGACTTAATCATGGCGAAGAAGCTTTTGGATGCTGGATGTGTAGCCATTATGCCGTTGGCAGCTCCGATCGGTTCTGGCCTTGGTGTTCAAAACCCGGCGAATTTGAGAATAATGCGCGAACAACTTCCAGAGGCCACAATCATTGTAGATGCTGGCGTAGGGACTGCTAGCGACGCTGCGATTGCTATGGAACTTGGTGCAGACGCTGTCCTGATGAATACAGCAATCGCTGAAGCTGAAGATGCTTCCAAAATGGCGCAAGCAATGAAGCTCGCTATTGAAGCCGGTAGATTAGCCTACCTTGCGGGCCGGATGCCCAAGCGGCTTTACGCAAGTGCTTCCAGCCCACTTACCGGCGTGATCAAATAGAATCTACGGTCACGACAACCCAAGCACACTTCCTGAGGGATTAGCCTCGCGTTGCAGTGTGGGTAGAATTTCTTGCCTGTCATTGGCAATCTTCCTGTCTTTGTGTGATTGGCGGCGCTCCACAATTTGGTGGGCAAAGAACGGCTCAGCAGTAACAGTAGCTTGTGGACCAAGTGCGGACAGTTGCGCATCAATGTGAAATAGGACCATCCAGAGTTCGCAAAAAACCCTCCAGATCACATTCCCTACTACAACTGCGGCAGCACCGATCGCAACGTAACGCCAACCCATCACTCGAGTGATGTTGGCATCGTTAAGCCGCAAGCCAGCCCAAATAATTAGTGATAATCCAGACGTCGTCAAAACGATGAACCCAACGAAGTAAATCAGCTTGACGATTGATTTTGTTATTAGTCGATCAAAAGAAAAGTAGCCACCCATCGAAACGCTCCTCCAGGTTATTCGGATTTCGATTCAGGAACAGAGCTAGTTCTGAACAATTAGACGGGATGGCGGGCGAACTTTTGCTAATCTTTTAGAGTCATTTTGATTGCGAGCTTGACCCGGCCTGTTCTCGAAGGCGTCGGCGTGTGTCGGCAATCACAAACCTGATCATGGGATAAGTAATGTTTGCGGGGAGTGCTGCGCGCAGCAACTTAAGGCGTGAAACACCGTGAGTCTTAATGGCCGCTTCAATCAAAACTTTTTCGTGAAGATTGACGAAATGGCCAAGGTCGACATCAAGACCAGCATCGAGGCATTTCTGTAAGTGTTCCTCAACGGTCTGAACTGTGCATTTACGATGTTTTGCTATTTCGCGACTGTTGAGTCCGCGCTTATACAATTGATAACTAGCCAGCACGGTTTGAGTTGGCGGAGCTTCGTCGATCTGTAACGACAAATCATTGGTCGGCAGCGCTAATTCTACTTTGTCCTTTTCGAGCATGACGTTATTTCCAAACTCAGTAACTGAAACAGTTGGGTACTCGCCCCCGCTGACGTGCAAGCAGCGAGCCGAGACTAGAGCTTCAATGTAGGCCATGACTTCCTCATGAACCATATCTTTTAGGAGACCATAAGTTGATAGCTGGTCCAGGTGGGGTTGCAAAACGCCGCGAGCGGTTGAGCCGCGTAAGGTTCCAGCAAGTATGTTTTTGCCAAATCGACCTTTCATTCGTTTAGCACAGGCCAAGATCTTTCGGACGCGC
>JBKPQV010000272.1:0-6335 GCA_046734235.1 Acidobacteriota bacterium | reverse complement strand
GGTTGGCGTTTTGGATTGGCAACATCACGGCGTGTGGCGTCGATCCCGGCTGCATTGAGGTGAAGCAAATAAATGTCTCGGCAGCTTTCTATCTTTCAATCGAATTCCAGCAGACTGGCTATCTTGTAGAAAGGATCTACAAAACTGCTTACGGCGATGCTAATGGTATTTCGACGCTCGGAGGGTCACATCCGATCCCGGTGCCGATTGTTAGGTTGGATGAGTTTTTATCTGACACACAACTCATTGGTTCTAAAGTTGTGGTTGGTCAATCCGGTTGGGAGCAGGTTTTAGAAAACAACAAAGTGACATTCAGTGAGGAGTTTGTGCAACGGACGCGATTCACTAGTGCGTTTCCACAGTCGCTGACGCCGGCACAGTTTGTAGACCAACTAAATACAAATGCAGGAAACCCTTTATCTACAGGTGAGCGAAATCAACTCGTAAGTGATTTAACCGCAGGGACGAAGACGCGCGCCCAAGTGCTGCGCATCGTTGCGGAGGATCCGGATTTGAGCCAGGCGGAATTCAATCGAGCGTTTGTGATGATGCAGTACTTTGGTTATTTGCGACGAAATCCTAATGACTTGCCTGATTCCGATTACACCGGGTACGAGTTCTGGCTCACGAAGCTAAATGAATTCAACGGCAACTTCATCAATGCGGAAATGGTGAAGGCGTTTATAAGTTCAATTGAATATCGACAGAGATTTGGCCCGTAAATCAGACCTGGCCACCTCTTTTCTACAGCAGGGACTTAAAGACCAAATGCCTCCTTGGAGTGCGGTAGGCTGGCACCGCTTTGTTACAGCGAGACTCGTCGCTCTCGTACCTTCGAGCGTTAGTCAAATCAGCATTAGCAATCGAAGGGTTCGCTGTGACAAAGCGGTGCCAGGCCACCACTCCAGGGAGGTCCCGATCTGTGAGAGAGCTTTGTGAACCAATAAAACCAATTTCACCTGCCCAGATCTGTGGTACATATATCCTCACGCCAGTGTTAGTTCATTTTTGATTCCAAAAAACCAAAGGTAGTCGATGAAGAAGAGTCCAGATCTCTCGAGGCGTAAGCTTCTTGCGCAAGTATCACCCACAATTGCTGCTTCTGTCGGAGCGACGCTACTCACAAGTAGAACAACTCAAGCACAGCCGGCAGTAATCGCCGATGAGAAACTCAGCGGTGCACGCGTTTTCAATGTTCGCGATTTTGGTGCGAAGGGGGACGGAATGACTCTTGATACGGTCGCTGTCCAATCGGCGATCGATGCAGCACACAAAGACCAAGGTGGGACGGTGCTCATACCTGCGGGGATATTTGTTGTCGGCACGATCGAATTGAAGAGCAATGTCACACTTCATCTCGTTGCGCAAGGTCGGCTGCTGGGAAGTGGAAGGCCTGAAGATTACAAGGCTGGAAACGGAATTCCGCCAGACAATGGCAACGTTGTCATGATCTCAGCCGCGAATGCTGAAAACGTCAGCTTAGAAGGACCCGGAACAATTGATGGTAACGGAGCAAAGTTCTTCACCGGCAAGGGCGACATGACGGGTCCCGGTCAGAATTCGGCTGAAGGCTATTTTCAACGCCCGCACCTGATGGTTTTCTATCGTTGTAAAAATCTTTCAGTCCGAAACGTCTTTTTGACTGCGAGCGCATATCACTGCACGCGAATTCTCGAGTGCAATCGCGTCTATCTTGATTCGGTAAGGATCTACAACCGAGTAAACCTCAACAACGATGGTTTCCACCTCAACAGTTCTCAGTATGTGCACATCATTAATTGTGATGTTGTTTGTCAGGACGATGCGTGTGCTTTGTTCGGCAGCAATAAGTTTGTCACGGTAACGAACTGTACGTTTAGCACGCGTTGGTCCATTTTTCGTTTTGGCGGAGGCGAAGCGGAAAACATCACGATCAGCAACTGCGTGATTTACGACACCTTCGGTTGTCCGATCAAGATGCGTTGTGGCGCGCGCTCGCGTTTCGAGAACATCACGTTCTCAAATCTGATAATGAAGAACGTGACGGGACCAATTACAGTGGGGCTCGATTCAAAGCGCCGGAACGGCGCACAAACCTCGCCAGCCGAGAAGGGAATTGTTCGTAATATTGCTTTCAATGGAATCAGAGGTTTTGTTGTGGCGGAGGGGCGTCAGCATCCCGACTTACCATGGCCGCAAAAGTTTCGACCAGGCGAAACGAGGCACTGCATCGTAGTTAATGGCGTTGACGATGACCTTATTGAGAATGTTAGCTTTCAGGATATTCACTTCACATTTGAAGGTGGTGGAACAACAGCGGAAGCAACTGCGGTAGTGCCGAATATTGCAGGCGAATACTTCGAAATCGGCACGCCTCCAGCGTTTGGACTTTATGCGCGAAATGTTCGTGGTCTGACTGCAAATAACGTGCGGTTTGAATTGCAGAAACCGGATCGGCGGCCGGCAGTAGATTTTGACAATGTTGCAGACGCAGCGGTAAATGGGATGAGTGTTAAAGGTGATATTCTTGGTAAATCGCTCGTTCGTGTAATCAACGCACGCGATGTTTTGTTTACCGGAACGCGAATCTTATCCACGACAAATGCTTTTCTTGAACTTGTAGGCACCAACAACTCAGCGATCACGGTTGAAGGTGGCGACATCTCGAAGGCTGCGAAGCCAGTAATCGGTGCTTCGCCTAAAGTTGTGCGATTAAAAGCCTAACTCTGTGCTTCCTCTACGTCACGGTACGTTGGTATTTGCATCGTGTTTTTGAGCCTCTTTCAAAATTCTCGGAGAAAATCATGACTCGCAGAACTCTTATTGTTGGTTTGTTGGTTTTGTCACTAACAACAATCGTGCTCGCCATTGCGTTCGCCCAGGAGCAAGCAAATCCACTCACCGGAAATTGGGCTGCCTCTGCACCCAGCACTGATGGTTACGTGCGCAAGTCGTACTTCAACCTCAAACAAGAAGGCGACAAGATCACTGGAACCATTCGCGCCACACAGTTCTTCTACAAGATTGTCAAAAGCACCGGCGGGCCTGATGGCTTCACACTCGAAGCGAGCATGATGGATGGAAAAAGTGAACGCAAAGTCACTTATGAAGGGAAGCTGATCGGTAACGAACTCCAAATCGGTCGACGCAATCGCCCTGACCAACCCATAACTTTCCAGACAGCCCAACGCGTCCCAGAGGGAGAAGGAGCCTTACCCGCACGCATCGAACCGCCACCACTTCACAAAGTAAAATACAACGGTCTCGCCAAATCACCGCCAATGGGATGGAACAGTTGGAACAAGTTTGCTGGTCGTATTGACGATGCAACCGTGCGTGGCATAGCTGATGCTATGGCTTCAAATGGAATGAAAGAAGCTGGTTATGTCTACATCAATATTGACGATACCTGGGAAGCGGGCCGCGACGCTCAAGGCAACATTCTCACCAACAAAAAATTCCCAGACATGAAGGCTCTTGCCGATTATGTACACAAGAAAGGTCTGAAGTTAGGAATCTATTCGTCGCCTGGTCCAAACACGTGTGCAGGTTACGAAGGAAGTTATGGTCACGAAGAGCAGGATGCCCGCACCTATGCTGAGTGGGGAATCGATTATTTGAAGTACGACTGGTGTGGCGCGCGCACACTCTATACAGATGAAGAGATGCCGGCGATCTATCAGAAGATGGGTGATGCATTGTTGAAAACCCGCCGGCCCATTGTCTACAGCCTTTGCCAGTACGGACGCCTTGATGTTTGGAAGTGGGGAGCAGATGTCGGGGGAAATCTGTGGCGCACGACCGGCGATATCCGCGACACCTGGGATTCGATGACGGGAATTGGTTTTCGACAAAACGAACTTGCGGAATATGCGAAGCCTGGACACTGGAACGATCCAGACATGCTCGAGATTGGCAATGGAGGTATGACTGACACTGAATACCGTACCCATATGAGTCTGTGGGCTATGCTTGCTGCGCCACTTCTCGCCGGCAATGATCTGCGCAACATGACACCCGCGACGTTGGAGATTCTGACTAACAAGGAGGTGATCGCCGTCAATCAGGACAAACAAGGGAAGCAGGGGAAGCAAGTTTGGAAGTCAGGCGATCAGGAAATTTGGACCAGGCCTTTGTCAGGTGGTGCTACAGCAGTTGCAATCTTTAATCGTGGTCAAGATCAGTCAAGGATAACGATTAAGTGGGCTGAATTGCAGCTCGCTGGAAAAAGAGCTATTCGAGACTTATGGTTGCACCAGGACATTACAACTGCGGGGCCCGAATACCCAGTGACGGTTCCTGGGCATGGCGTTGTGATGCTACGAGTTAAGTGAGTTTAGGTAATTTGGAAACTTCAAAATCCAACTACTTCATGCGGAATATACGGCTCTTCGAGTAGTTTGATCTCCTCTTCAGCTAACTCAAGAGACAACGCAGCAACGGCGTCCTCTAGATGATGCGGCTTAGAAGCGCCGACAATTGGCGCAGTCACTACAGGTTTACTTAATACCCACGCCAGTGCGACCTGGGCCCGCGAGACGCCACGCTTATTTGCGACTTCAGCGACTCGCTCAATCACCTTACGATCTGAATCAACGGCAGAGTTGTAAAGCTTCTTTCCAACTTCATCAGTTTCCGTTCGGTTTGTCGTTTCATTCCAGTCACGCGTTAGACGACCTCGCGCGAGCGGGCTCCAGGGAATCACACCTATGCCCTCGCTCGCACATAACGGCAACATCTCTCGCTCTTCTTCCCGATTAATTAGATTGTAATGATTCTGCATTGAAACAAATCTTGTTAGCCCATGCTGATCTGCCTTGTAGAGCGCTTTAGAAAATTGCCAGGCAAACATCGACGAGGCACCGATGTAGCGAGCTTTGCCGGCCTTGATAACGTCGTGTAACGCCTCCAGCGTTTCTTCGATTGGTGTCGTCGGATCCCACCGGTGAATCTGATAGAGGTCGACGTAGTCCATACCAAGCCGGCGCAAGCTTGCATCGATCTCGGTCATGATCGCTTTGCGCGATAGGCCACGGGCATTCGCATCATCACGCATTGGAAAGAAAACTTTAGTTGCGACAACGATCTCCTCACGTTTGGTGAAGTCTTTCAGCGCGCGCCCGACGATCTCCTCGCTGGTGCCATCCGAATAACTATTCGATGTGTCGAAAAAGTTGATGCCTTTCTCAACGGCCTGCCTGATGAGCGGTCGACTAAGTTCTTCAGTTAATGTCCAAGGATGCGTGCCGCGGTCAGGTATTCCATACGTCATGCAACCCAGGCAGATACGAGAGACTTTCAGACCGGTTTTACCGAGATTGGTGAATTCCATGGTGTTTATTGTCGAACAAAACCTCGACTTCGTCGACCTACCTGGAGTGCGGTGGCCTGGCACTTTGTTACGGCGGACCATTAGATACCGTTATCCTTGCTTTTCGTTATACGTCAATTCGTGGTCTTTACGTTCTCTCGCACTCCAAGGAAATTGCGATCGACGAGACTCGCTGTGACAAAGCGGTGCCGGGCCACCGCACTCCAAGGAGGTTGCGATCGACGAGGCTCGCAGTAACAAAGCGGTGCCGGGCCACCGCACTCCAAGGGAGAAACGGGGCAACAGGGAGCAAGGGGATTTTGATAAAAATTGATAGAACGATAAATTATGGTCTGAGATAAAATCCGAAATCCGAAATCCGAAATCCGAAATCCGAAATTCGATTAGGTTAACCCGATGGAAACAACTGCGACTCTTCATTTAACCCGAGAACAACTTGAAGCCGGTTTGGACCGCATCCGCGAATCTCCAAAAGACGAGGGCGTGCTGGAGCTAATTGTTTGTCGACCCACCGTTGAAACTCGACAAGTGTTAGAAGAAGCCGAGTTGAGCGTGGAGGATGGGCTGATCGGTGATAACTGGAATGTTCGACCCAGCTCTCGGACAGTAGATAATTCACCTCATCCCGACATGCAGATCAACATTATGAATGCACGTTCGGTAGCGCTTGTCGCCCAGGAAAAAGAACGCTGGCAGCTCGCCGGTGATCAACTTTTCCTCGACATGGACTTGAGTAAAGCAAATCTTCCTGCGGGCGCTCGTATTGCAATCGGTGACGCGATTCTTGAGGTTACTCCACCTCCGCATACCGGCTGCCACAAGTTTGTTGCACGTTTTGGTCTTGAGGCCATGAAATTTGTTAATTCAGAGGTTGGCAGGGAACTGTGCCTACGAGGAATCAACGCGAAAGTTGTCCAAGGTGGAACAATTCGAATCGGGCAAACTGCTAAGAAGATAGGATGAAAGGAAACAGGACCAATAAGACCAAGAGGATAGGAATAGGTTTTATTAGTCTTATAGGTCC
>JBKPQV010000271.1:0-3823 GCA_046734235.1 Acidobacteriota bacterium | reverse complement strand
CAGCTGCCGAAGAAGTTGTTGTAGAGAAGAAGTCGCGAAAGAAAAGTAAAGAATAGTTATGAGACAACCCAAGCAACGTATCCCCGCCCAGGGACTCGATCTTAAAGATCAGGTAATCTCCATCAATCGCGTCACCAAAGTCGTTAAAGGTGGTAAGAACCTTTCATTCGCGGCACTGGTCGTCGTTGGTGACGAAGGTGGCCACGTAGGTTTTGGTACCGGCAAAGCGAGAGAGGTTCCTCTGGCAATAAAAAAAGGAATCGAGGCGGCGAAAAAGAATCTGATTCGCGTGCCGCTAATCAACAACACTTTGCCGCACCAGCTAATAGGTGAATACGGAGCGGGCAGGGTCCTGGTTAAGCCGGCATCAGAAGGTACTGGTGTAATTGCTGGCGGCGCCGTCCGCGCTGTCATGCAAGCAGTTGGCGTACGTGACGTGCGAACCAAGGTGTTGGGTTCGACGAATCCCCACAACGTCGTTCGCGCAACCTTCGATGCATTATTGCGAATGAAAGATCCGATGGAACTTGCTCGTCTCCGTGGCAAGCAAGTTGAGGAGATGTAATTTTAGCGAGGTGTTATGGCTGAGAAGCGAACCAAAAAAAGCGAGCAGGCAGAAGCTGGGAAGATAAGGATCCAGTATTATCGAAGCTTCATTGCCTCGCCCAAAAAGCACAAGGCTGTGGTGAAGAGCCTTGGTATTACTAAACTTAATCAAGTAGTTGAGCGGCCTGATACTGACTCTATGCGCGGTGCGGTCGCGAAGGTTCCCCACTTGTTGCGTATCGTCGAGTAGGGCCGTCCCGATTTAAAGGAAACTTAACGGAGTAGATATGGCTATCAGTCTTAACAGTCTTCGCCCCGCAAAGGGATCGACTCATAAGAAGAAAAGAGTTGGAAGAGGTCCCGGATCGGGTCTTGGCAAAACAGCCGGACGCGGCGAAAAGGGACAGAAATCCCGTTCAGGTTATTCACGCAAGGTAGGATTTGAAGGTGGCCAAATGCCTCTGCATCGCCGGTTGCCTAAGCGTGGATTTACCAATATCTTCAAAAAGCAGTGGCTTGAAGTGAGCCTTGCCGCTCTCGACAAGAACTTCAACGCGGATGAAGAGATTAACCCGCAGGTCCTGCACGATCGGGGCATAATCAAGAAAGCAAAGCACGACGTTGTTGTGCTTGGCAATGGTGAAGTATCAAAGCCATTGCGTGTTTCCGCCCACCGCTTTACGAAGAGCGCGAAGGAGAAGATCGAAAAGGCTGGTGGCGCTGTCGTCGAGATCGCGTAGTTTGAAAGCGTCGACAAGAGGATTCACATGGAAAAGTTTCTAGCAGCCGTACGCAATATGTTCAATGTGCCGGATTTACGCCGGCGCATTTTCTTTACGCTGGGATTGCTGGCCATTTACCGCCTGGGTGCGCACGTTGGAACCCCTGGAATCAATAAAGCGCGCCTCGATCAGGTTTGGCGTGATGTGGCTGGAACGCTACTTGGCGTTCTTGACTTGTTTTCGGGTGGAAACTTCCGAACCATCTCGATCTTTGCTCTTGGTGTTACTCCCTACATCACGGCATCGATTATTTTGCAGTTGATGACGGTTGTCTCTCCTCAGTTGAAAAAGCTGCAGGAAGAGGGCGAGATGGGCCGGCAGAAGATCAACCAATGGACCCGATACCTGACGGTGTTGTTGGCTGGTATCCAAACTTCGTTCGTGGCCCATTGGCTACAAGTGAACGGCGTTGGCGCGCCCACGTGGGGCTTCTTGTTTACCACTGTCCTGACGCTGACCACGGGCACGATCTTTGTCATGTGGCTGGGTGAGCAGATCACTGAACGCGGCGTTGGTAATGGAATTTCACTGCTGATCTTTGCCGGTATCGTTATTGGATTACCTCGTGGCGTCCAGCAAGTGTTTGAGCGAGTTCGCGGTGGCGACACGATGGAAACCATCGGCGTTATTGCGTTGGTGCTTGCACTGGTCGCAATCATTGCGTTCATCGTCTTCGTCGAAGCCGCGCGTCGCAAAATACCAGTCAGTTACGCAAAGCGTCACGTGGGCAGGCAGGTTGTCGGCGGGCAGCAAACGACGATGCCGCTCAAGATCAACATGGGTGGTGTGATTCCCGTGATCTTTGCCTCGTCGGTTTTGTCGATGCCGCAAAGTCTATTTGCCGCATTTCCACCGGATCCAAGTAAGCCGGATACCTGGTGGGCCAAGGTCTGGACATTTTTCCAAACGTTCCACGCCGGTGATCCCTATTACGAATTGATCTTTCTGTCGCTCATTGTTTTCTTTACCTTCTTCTACGTATCTATTGTTTTCAACGTTGAAGAAGTTTCCGATAACCTCCGGAAACACGGTGGCTTTATGCCTGGTATTCGCCCGGGAAGAGCAACGGCCGAATACCTGAATTCGATCCTTACGAGACTGACTACGGTGGGTGCCGTATATCTTGCGCTGGTCGCGTTTGTTCCGCAGTTCATGCTTAGCGGATTTAAGATCGCCAGGCTTCCCTGGATTGGTCCAGTTCTGGATTCATTTGTGAGTACCACGCCGGGACTATCGTGGATTCCAACTGGTATGGGGTATCAGTTTTACTTTGGCGGTACTTCGTTGTTGATTCTTGTCGGCGTCGCGATGGACACGGTGTCCCAAATTGAAGCCCAGCTCGTGATGCGAAACTACGAAGGTTTTCTTGGGAGTGGGGGACGACTGCGCGGACGAAGAGCCTGATTTTGCAGGTTCTGATTTTGGGTTCCGGTCTCGGCCCGGCTTAAATCAAGAAGCCGCACGTCTTTCACGTTATGTCGAAGATCATAGTCCTGATGGGTGCGCCTGGTGCCGGCAAAGGCACACAGGCGCGCTTGCTTCAAGAGCGGTTGCGTCTCCCCCAGATTTCTACCGGCGATATTTTTCGCTCGCTAAAAGAGTCTCAATCTCCTTTAGCTCAGGAAGTACGGGAGATTATGGCGAAGGGACAATTGGTCCCGGATGAATTGACAATCGAGTTAGTAAGGCAGCGAACTAGTCAGGATGACTGCCGTGACGGGTACGTGCTTGATGGTTTTCCTCGCACACCCGCGCAGGCAGCTAGCTTGGAATCTCTGGCGCAGGAGCAAGGCAACCGAATCGTTCCAGTGTTGATTGACACTCCGTACGATTTGCTTGAAAAGCGCATGACAGGCCGGCTCAACTGTCCGGTTTGTAACGAGATTTACAATGTCTACTTTAAGCCGCCGAAGGTTGATAACGTTTGCGACAATCACCCGGAAGCTCAGCTTACTCATCGAGCGGACGACAATCCTGAGACAGTGCGAACTCGACTCGCCACCTTCGACGAACAGACGCGTCCCCTAATTGATTATTATCGACAGTCTGGTTTGTTGCGAACCGTCGAAGGAGTTGGTGACGCCGAAGAGATTTATCGCAAGGTCGTAGCAATCGTAACTGACTGAAGTAGAAATGATTATTGGCAAGTCAAAAAAGGAAATCGACAAGATGCGGGAGTCAGGCAAACTGGCGGGCCAGGTCCTCTCGCATTTAAGAACTTTGGTTGAGCCCGGAATCACTACCATCGAAATCGATCAGGTGGCGGAGAAAATGATTAGCGATGCTGGAGCGCTGCCAACCTTCAAGGGATACAACGGTTTTCCGTATTCCATTTGCGCTTCTGTCAATGAACAGGTAGTTCACGGTTTTCCTTCCGGCTACAAGCTGAAAGAGGGAGATATTTTTTCCATTGACTGCGGTGTAACGCTCGGCGGCTTTGTGGGTGACACCGCTACCACTGTGCCGGTGGGGAAGGTTGATGCGCAGCGAATGCA
>JBKPQV010000270.1:0-3359 GCA_046734235.1 Acidobacteriota bacterium | reverse complement strand
CTACCGACAGGTGGTGTGAGCTTCGTCGATGCACGCGATGCAGCTGAGACGTTTCGCGCGGCAATGAAAAAAGGCCGTCACGGAGAACGTTATCTACTGGGGGCCGCGAACTGGACGTTCGACAAGTTCTTCGGCCGGCTGGAGCGACTCACCAAAGTCTCAGCACCACGCATTGCCATTCCTTCAAAAATCGCGATCAAAGGCGCCCAACTAGTCGACTCATTCTTCAAACAATGGGACATGGCATCTCCGGTCGAGCCCGGCGCGATTGAAATGGCCCAGTACTTTTGGTACCTCAATTGTTCCAAGGCTACGCGCGAACTTCACTTCAGACCTCGGGATCCGGGTGAGACTCTTCACGATACTGTTTCCTACCTGCGTGAAAACTTCCTTGGCAGCAACGCTTTTGGGAAATAGGACTTGTCAGAGACGAGAAAATACCCCACACGGCAGTGTGGGGATCGTTCAAGTCCTTTCTACAAACGACGCGTAACGGCAGCGCTGCGAATCCCCCACACGGCAGTGTGAGGATGGTTCAAGTCCGACCTATTCATTTTTATCTCACTTTAAGATCTGACAATCGAACGTGCCAATAAATAGTGTGGACTTGAACGATCCCCACACTGCCGTGTGGGGGGATTCGAAACTCGCCTAGTCGAATGGCTCTTGTAGAAAGGACTTGAACAATCCCCACACTGCCGTGTGGGGGATTCTTTGTTCCAGAGCGCAGACACCCCATTGAAATTCCCAAACATCAAAAAACCAATCGTTTTTGGTGACCTTCTCTTGAAAGGTTTAATATTCTAAAAACTTGGGAACAACCTGCGTTGTTAGGTGTCTATGTTGGATTGGTGATTTCTGGTTCCAGGAAAATCCGGAGGTGTACAGATGCGTCGTTCGGGAATTCCGCTCCTTTCCCTTTTTGCTCTAACCCTCATCGTAAGCTTTGCTAACGGGCAGACTAGCGGCCCGCAGAGCTTACAACCCGGAACGCCAGTGGAGCGGACCATTGGAGCAAACGAATCGAACAATTACACAATCAATCTTGACGAAAAACAGTACGTCCAGTTTGTCGTCAACCAGCAAGGCATAGATCTGATTGTTCGCGTTTACTCTCCGACTGGTAAAAGCCTCGGCAGTTTCGATTCACCCAATGGTACTGAGGGTCCGGAGAACGTTTCATTCGTGGCAATGACCAACGGTGCTTATCGAATCGAAGTGGCTGCACTAGATCCAAACACCACAGAAAGGCCGGGCCGATATGAAATCAAGATCCTCGACATTCGCGAGGCGACAGAGCAGGAATTGAAAGTTGGCAACGACGCGGAGGCAAGAAAAGCAAAGGGATTATCGTTACTTACCGAAATCATCAATTCAATTCCAGAGATCCGTCAGCCACAAACCAAGGTACGCGTAAAGTTGCAATGTGCAGCGTTACTTTGGTCGATCGATGAAAAGAAAGCGGGAAAGTTTTTGGCGGAGGCCGTTACGGACGCCCGGAATTACTTGTCTGGGTTGGATCCAGACGATCAGTATTACGATGAGGCCGCTCAATGGGTCAATCAGATCCGCTTTGAAGCCATCCAAACTATGGCGTTTCGTGATCCCGAAGGAGCTTTGAACCTTCTTCGCTCTACCAGGAAACCCGTAAATACCGAAGCCGAACGACGTGAGTTTGAGCCAGAACGACAGCTTGAATTAAGTTTGGCAAGCCAGATTGCGGCAAAGAATCCTCAACGCGCTTTTGAACTAGCCGAGGAGAGTCTTAAGGACGGCTTTACTAACACCCAGATTCAGACCATGAACAGTCTCGCTCGCGTAAGCCCTGAACTTGCGAGCACACTCGCCAAAGATCTCAGTCAAAAGCTTGTTGCCGACAGAAACCTGCGCTTTTCACAGGGACTCGATCTCGCGCTAAGTCTGCTCCGGCAATTTAATAGCGACGCCAAAAACCAAAATCGGCAGCTCTTGTCTGAACAAGATTATCGTGCGTTAGTCCAGAAACTATTAAACGAAGGGTTAGCCGCAACTCCTATCAATCAACGAGGGCCTAACGAGGAAAGAGGTGGCTTCACAATTGACGGCAGGTACGAAAAGTTTTTCGTTATGAAAGGCAATGCGACTGAAATGATCCTTTCGAGCCTTCAAGAGTTTGCGGGTAACAGCCTGGATCAGATCATGCCCGGCGCCTCGGCAGCAGTCGAAAAGAAGCTGAAAGAATTGCGTGGTCCAAACTCGAATGTCTGGAACGAATATGAAAACAAGATCAACAACTCTTCCGACGAAGAAGCGCGAGATGTCATCCGTCAGGCACCTCCAGAGATGAGACTACAGCTGCTTCAGCGCCTGGCCGAGCAACGCTTTAGATCCGGGGATATCGCCGCAGCAAACCGGATAATCACCGAGAGCTCGGCGAATCCTCGCGAACAGCGAAGGGCATTAAATGATCTTGAGCGGCAGGCTGCGTACCAAGAAGCAAATCAATGTCGAATGGACGAGGCCCTTAAACACCTGGCCAAACTCAGTAATTCAGAAATGAAAGCTGAAGTGATTGGTGAGTTTGCCAATCGGATCGGCGCAGGTCTTAAGCGGTCTGCGGCACTAGCACTCCTCGAGAATGCTCGCGCTATCCTGGGGATATCAATTCAAGCGGAGAGTCCGGTGCAGATGTTCGCACTATTGCAACTTGCCGGCGCCTTTTCACGATATGACGGAAACAGAGCATTTCAGATACTCGAGCCGCTTATCGATCAGTTCAATGAATTGAGCCAGGCAGCCCGAACAATAAACGGATTTGGTCCAACCTACTTCGTTGAAGGCGAACTTTCCTATCAAAACGGCAATAGCCTGGCGGGCATCGCCGCCCCAATGTCTTCCACTCTGGGTATCCTTAGCCTCGTGGATTTTGATCGCGCCAAGACTACCTCAGATCGTTTGCAACTGCCGGAGGTTCGGCTAAACGTCCACTTGAGCATCGTTCAGCAAGCAATTATGCCGAATGGCCTCTACTCTCCGAGCGTGGCAAATTTGAATATCCTGAACCGGTAACGTTGTTGTGACCGAATATTTGCAGCCACAACACCGTGAAGGTTTTCATCCCAGTTTGTGTATTGATCGATAAACTTATCAGCGGCTCCCTTATCACCGTTGTATTGGACGGTCAAAGTCTTCGCGAGCATCTTACCAACCACTTCATGATACTTATCGTAGTGAATCTGTAATGTTTTGGTTGAAGCATCGAACGTCAACAAGCCATTCTCGAGGAAGAAATTCCACTGCATAAGTTGCATGGTGTTGTAAGGCTGATCGCGGCGGGGCTTGTTGTTCTGCAAAACGCGAAGAATGCCTCCAGCGTATAC
>JBKPQV010000269.1:0-12941 GCA_046734235.1 Acidobacteriota bacterium | reverse complement strand
GGTTGATAGCGAAGATGTTGAAACTCCACAACGCTAAAAGCGTGTGGTGTCTTAGGGCCTTTTAATGTTGCTCTTCTAGTGAAGAAGTTGAAACTCCACGACGCTAAAGCGTGTGGTGTCTTAGGGACTTTTAACGCTGCTCTTCTAGTGAAGAAGTTGAAAACTCCACGACGCTAAAGCGTGTGGTGTCTTTCTGACCTTTCGGCGCGCTGTTGGTAGTGAAGAAGTTGAAAACTCCACGACGCTAAAGCGTGTGGGGTCTCGTGAAACTTATTGGAGGGTCGGTTGCGGTGAGGACTGATCGAATCAGGCTACGCAATAAGTCACCTTAGGTTTCCCGAGGAAATCCTTCCCGGTTTGCTTCTTTACAAGACCGCTTTGTTCCAATTCGAAGTATGCACGCTGAATCTCACCTTTATCAACAGACAGTTTCGAAGCGAGCGCCGCAGGTGAGGGAAGAGACTCACCCGAAGCTACAGTCTTACTCTTGATTTGAGCTTCGATTTGATCACGAACTTGCAAGTAGACTGGATTGTGGGACAAGTCTTTGAGTTCAATGTTCATAGGGAGCCCTCAAAGAATTTCAGATTTCAAATTGCAGATTTCGGATTTGTTTTGTGGAGCAGCTTAAGCATTCTGAAATCTGCAATCTTGAATCTGAAATCACAAAGTTCTCGTTACCTTCGACAGCGACCTCGGTGCGTCTGGGTTCAGACCCTTCGCCTCAGCTAACAACGCCGCGAATAGTTGACCTGGCACGATGTACGGTATTGGCGCCAGAAACTCATCGATCTGGCCCGGCATAATAATAGAGCGAGTGCACAAACCTGCAACCTTAATGTCACTGGTGATAGCGAGCGTCTCGGCGTGAAGTTCGCGGAGGCGTTCTATCAAGCCTCTCACTCCCGCTAACATTTTCCCGGGTGGCGCAAACAGAATCACGGGAAAGTGTCGCTCGACCATTGCCAATGGTCCATGCAGGAAGTCCGCTGATGAGAATCGTTCGGCCACTACATAACACGTCTCCATCAATTTCAACGCAAGCTCGTAGGCGTTGGCGTAGGCAAGACCGCGTCCGACTACAACACAATTTTCCATGAACACGTAGCGTTGCACCAATTCAAGAATGGCAGGCTTTTGTTCGAGCGCACGATTTACAAAATCAGGAATTGCTTCATAGTTAACGGACGTGCGGTCGGCCAACTCCGCAGCGAGCATATAAAAGAGGAGCATCTGTCCGGTAAACGTTTTTGTGGCGGCGACAGATCGTTCCCGGCCGCCATGTGTCAGCAAAGCCTCATCCACCAATTTTGTCATCGATGAGTTTGGCTCGTTTGTGATCCCTACCGTGTACGCTCCGCAACTACGTGCGTTTTCCAGCACGCGGTTAATGTCTTCGCCTTCTCCCGATTGGGAAACACCCACTACCAGTGCGTGATCGAATTTGAGTTTGGCGTCGTATATGGTATGGACCGACGGGGCGGAGAGTGAAACCGGTATGCCCGTTGTGATTTCCAGCAAGTATCGACCAAAAAGTGCAGCGTTATCAGAACTGCCACGCGCAACTAGAACGATCAGGTCTATATCACGAGCCTTCAGTGTTTGGCCGAGCTTCGCGAGCTTACTACGCTCCTCTTTAATAGTTCGCTCGAGGGCAGTAGGTTGCTCGCCAATTTCAGAAAGCATTAAAGACATAAGAATTTAGGATTTGGAATTTCGGAATTTGGACATAGGAATTTAGGATTTGGAATTTCGGAATTCGGATTTTGTGTTTCCACGGTTCGCGACGATTCCAGAAATCCGCAATCCGCAATCCGAAATCCGCAATTCGAAATTCGGATTTTGTGTTTCCACGGTTCGCGACGATTCCAGAAATCCGCAATCCGCAATCCGAAATCCGCAATTCGAAATTCGGATTATTTATTTGTATTCCCTCGGGTTTTCAGTTAAATACTCATCCGATCTTTCCAGCCCGCTAGTTCACTTACGGCAACGACAACTTCTTTGCTGATGCCCAACACTCTAACACGAACACCCAAATTGCGCCTGACTGGTCTAATCTTAGTGCTGCTGCTCTGTTTTGCTCAGGTAGGCGCGCAATCGCAAGTAGACAGTACAGTCGCAGCCATCGAAGTGACTCCTCAACCCCGAGAGGTCACGCCTCATCCCGAGAACTTTCAATTAGTCAAGAACACGCGAATCTCGTTAGCCGATTCTCGTTCTGCGGACGACCGTTTCGCGGCCAACGACTTCCTCGATGACTTAAAACAAACCACGGGGCTAGAGCTGAAGGTTGGTCGTGGTGGTGCGCGTCAGAACATCTTAATCGGTTTGTTGAGTCAGCCAGCCATCTATGCAGCGCTTAGGTCAGCCGGCGTCACTTTGCCTCCGTCGTTGAATGAAGAAGGCTACGTGCTCTCAGTCTCACGAAACGGCGTTGTAATTGGCGGAGCTACTTCGACGGGTGTCTTTTATGGATTGCAGACGCTCAAACAACTTGTGCGTGGAAATACTACGCAAGGCGTTTACATTCAAGGAGTAAAGATCACGGATTGGCCCGCGATGCGTTGGCGTGGGGTTTCGGATGATATTAGTAGAGGTCCAGTTCCGACCGTCGACTACATCAAACGACAGTTGCGAACTTTCGCCATGTACAAGCTGAACATGCACTCCTTTTATATGGAGCACACGTTCTCGAGTAAGGCTCATCCACTCATTGGGCCAGAAGGGGGCTCACTCACACCTGAAGAAATCCGGGAGCTCGTTGCTTACGCCAAGTCGTATCACATTGAATTGGTCCCCGAACAACAGACGTTTGGCCATCTCCATAAGGCTCTCAAGTACGAAAAGTACAACTCACTTGCAGAAACTCCATATGGTGATGTTCTATCGCCGCAACAGGAGGGCACTTACAAATTAGTTGCGGATTGGTATCGCGAACTAAATGAATTGTTCCCCGGGAAATTCTTTCACATCGGTGAAGATGAGACGTTTGAGTTAGGCGAGGGCCAAAGTCGTGAGGCGGCACGTCTGAAAGGCGTCGGCGCAGTTTACTTCGAACACCTGAGTCGAATTCGAGATCTATTAAGGCAATACGATCGCAAGTTGATCTTCTGGGGTGATATCGCGCTCAACCATCCCGATCTAATCGGTAACGTTCCTAAGGAGGTGATCGTCGCGAATTGGGATTATGCCCCGAGGGACGATTACGCAAGTCGTATCAAACCATTTAAGGATGCGGGTCTCGAGCAGTTCATCTGCCCCGGTGTGTGGGGATGGAATCAAGTCTTTCCAAACATCGATGCCTCATCAAAGAACATCATCAACTTTGTGCGTGACGGACAAAAAGCCGGCGCGACAGGGATGATGAATACCAGCTGGGATGACGACGGCGAGTCGTTGTTTGAGATGCAGTGGTATGGAATAGTCCTTGGTGCAGCTGCTGCATGGCAACCGGACGCTGTCGATCAGATGAAGTTTGATACAAAGTTTGATTGGATCTTCTTCCGGAACGAGGGAGATGAATTTGTTAACGTGATCCACGCTCTTGGGAGTGTAAACAGTGTCCTTGGATTCGGCACAAGCGACGAGTTCTTTTGGCGCGACCCATTCACCACGAATTACCAAAATAATGCGCGTGCTAACGCCGAGAAAATTCGCCAAATGCGTTTGCAAGTTGAGACGGCGCAGGAGAGTTTGATTCAAAACCGCCAGCGCGCCCGGCGAAATTCTTCCATGATTCCGACGATGTTGTTTGCGGCACGGCGATTTGACCATATGGGCCGACGCGCTCAGACGGTTGAAAAACTCAGCCGTGAATATTGGGATGCTTACTTAAATCTTGGCGATCGCGCAAAGACCCGGCGGTTGCGGCGTTATGCGAGTCCTATATATAACCAGCTTCGCGAGATGGCAGAGGAGTTGTCAGAACTAAAGGTCGCGTACCGCGAACAGTGGCTTGCTGAGAATAGACCTTACTGGCTTGATAGTGTTCTTTCGCGCTATGACCACGCGATAAATGTTTGGTTAGCTAAAAGTAAGGCGGTTGAGGAAGCAATGCGTGCGTATGAAGGCACATCGATCTTGCCGAATCCCGAAGAGTTTGGTTTAGGCCCAAGATTCCCGACCGCTGCTCCCACGCCAAGATAACCTCTCCTTGGAGTGCGGTGATCTGGCACCGCTTTGTCACAGTGAGCCATCGCGTCATTGTGCTAGCTTCGCAAACAAGAGTTTCGCTGTAACAATGCGGTGCCAGGTCACCGCACTCCAAGGAGCCCAAGAAGACTAAAGGAAATCTTATGTCCACGGCAGCCCCCAACCGACTTGTTTCACTCGACGTTTTTCGCGGTATCACAATCGCGGGCATGACGCTCGTAAACAACCCCGGAACATGGGGCGCAATCTATTGGCCTCTCGAACACGCTGAGTGGAATGGATGGACACCGACAGATCTCGTCTTTCCATTCTTTTTATTTATCGTTGGCGTCTCGATCGCTTTAGCCTTCGGTCGCCGTGTTGAAGAAGGAGCTGATAAGAAACCGCTCTACATCAAAACAGTTAAACGCGCGCTGATCATCTTTGGTCTGGGATTATTCTTGAACGGGTTTCCTTATTTTCACCTTTCCGACATTCGAATACCAGGTGTCTTACAGCGAATTGCCGTTTGCTATTTGATCACTTCACTAATCTTTCTTTCGACTCGCGCCAGAACGCAAGCAATCATTGCTGTCGCGTTGCTACTGGTCTACTGGATTGTCATGACCAAAATTGCCGCACCTGGTTTTGCAGCGGGTGATCTGACAAAAGAGGGAAGCCTTGCTTCCTATGTTGATCGAGTGATCTTTGGGCCGCACGTCTGGAAGCCGGCGAAGGTCTACGATCCCGAAGGAATCTTGAGTACTATACCTGCGATTTCCACAACACTCTTTGGTGTCTTAACGGGACACTGGTTACGCAGCGAAAGAACGCAAGTGGAGAAGGCTGCCGGATTGTTTGTGGCCGGAGCAATCTGCGTGATGATTGGTTGGGCATGGAATCCCTTCTTTCCGATCAACAAGGCTTTATGGACTAGCTCTTACGTAGTGTTCACTGCGGGCTTAGGGCTGCAGTTGTTGGCTTTGTGCTACTGGTTCGTCGATATCAAAGGCTATCGGCGTTGGGCCTGGCCTTTCATTGTGTTTGGTGTAAATGCCATTGCGTTGTTTGTCGGTAGCGCCCTGATGGTTAAGTTAATGGCGCTGATTAGAATTCCTGAAAGCGATGGCACGCACACTTCGTCCCAGGGATGGATCTTTGAGAATTTGTTTCTATCCTGGGCCTCCCCAATCAACGCGTCACTTGCTTATGCAATAGCGTTCATTTTGTTTTGGTTGTTCTTAATGTGGCTCTTGTATAGGAAAAGGATCTTTATACGGGTTTGATTGCTGATTTGTGATTGCTGAATGCTGATTGAGTTTCGGGTTTCGAGTCTCAGGTTTCGAGTAGACTTTCGGGTCTGTGCGTTTCATTCATGTCTCCAAACACGCACCAGAAACTCAAGACTTAATCAGCAATCAGCAATCAACAATTGTCATCCCAACTTCAAACAAGGAGACTTTTATGCCCAGTTACATAGCGCTGCTCAAATATACGTCGCAAGGAATCGCCAATGTTAAGGACAGTCCAGGAAGATTGGACGCGGGTAGGAAAGCTTTCAAGAAACTTGGCGTAAAGATTAAGGACACTTACCTGACGATGGGCCAATATGATCTTGTCTGCATCATCGACGCTCCCGATGATGAGACGTTCGCCAGGGTAATGCTTACACTTGGTTCACAAGGGAATGTGCAATCCGAAACATTGAAAGCATTTTCAGAAGCAGAGTTCCGAAAGATCGTTGCATCGATCTGATGGCTGTCTCTGTGTCTCTGTGATTAATCAGTGTTAGTGATCATAGAATCCGGCTCAACACAGAGACACAGCGCGGCGAAGCCGCAACCAAAGTTCATCCTGAAAGGATGTAAGTTAATAACCGTGGGCGAGCGGCCTTGCGCGAAGCCCACGGAACAAAGCCCGTTTTTGATTAGACCCTGAAAGGGTCAAACCGATGTTTGTTCGACCCTTTCAGGGTCCTACATATCCTTGCCTTTGTCCGGGGGCTTCGCGCAAAGCCGCTCCGCCCCCGGCTACTAACTTTTGTCCTTACAGGACGGGAGAAACTTGCTAGAAAAACAAGAACTTGACCATTTGCTACACACAGAACACAGAGACACAGAGGTCACTTCTTGTATCCGGGTCCTCTGATTACCTGGCCTGCGAGCGCTGGCGTCCGCGCACCCTTGTCTACGCTGATCTGCCCATTCACCAGAACATACTCAATACCGACCGGATATTGATTCGGTGACTCGAAGGTTGCTTTATCGATCACCGTAGCGGGATTGAATACCGTGATATCAGCAAACATCCCCGCGCGAAGCAACCCGCGATCTCTTAAACCAACTCTTGCCGCAGGACCACCCGTCATTTTGTGAACCGCTGCCTCCAAAGTGAGCAGCTTCTCCTCTCTCACATAATGACCAAGTATTCGTGGGTATGTACCCCAACCACGTGGGTGTGATTTCGATCCGGCAAGTGGACCATCGGTGGCGCGCGAACCACTGTCGGTGCAGAAGCTGACAAATGGTGAGCGCATGGCGGCGCGCATATCGTCTTCACTCATCATGAAATAGATGGCGCCTGTTTGGGCATGATCTGCAAGAATGAAATCAAACAATGCTTCCAATGGATCTTTTTTCTGTTCTTCAGCAATTTCTGAAAGCCGTTTACCCTGCATTGATTCCAGTTCGCGATTCACAACCGATCCAATCAAAATGCCTCCTGGCCCACCACTACCCAGATAGATGTTTTCCCACTCTTTGTGATCTTCGGAAATCTCTTTCTTGATTCGTTCGCGGGTAACTGGATCACCAAGTCGAGCAAGCATCTTGTCAATGCCACCTTCCTGCGCCCATGGAGGGAGGCAAGCGCTCAAAGCTGTACTTCCCGCAACGTACGGATAGATATCAGCAGACACATCCAGGCCGCGTGCGCGTGCTTGTTTTATCTTGTTCAAAATTTCTGGCATGCGCCCCCAGTTCTTTTTGTAGGCAGTCTTCAAATGCCAGATCTCAGCCGGTATATGAGCGCGGCGGGCGATGTCAAAGACCTCTTGTAGCGACTCATCCAGTGAGTTGGCTTCACTACGCTGGTGGGTGATGTAGATACCGCCATACTGCTTGGCAATCTTTGCGAGTTCAACGATCTCATCAGTCGTGGCAAATCGCGCGGGTATGTACTGCAGAGAAGTCGACAAACCAAGTGCACCTTCGCGCATGGCATCGGCAACCAGCTGTTTCATCTTCTCGAGTTCTGCTGGCGTTGGTGGCCTATTGTCGTAGCCGACAACGTACTCACGTATTTGAGTCGCGCCAACAAACGTGCCGAGATTTAGACCACTGCCTTGCTTTTCCAGACGCTTGAAATATTCATCAAGCGTCCGCCAGTCAATGGTCAGATTGAAACGCTTCAAAAAGTCTTCTTGCTCTTCGATCTGTCGTTGATTGATGGGCGCAATCGATTCACCTTCGCCAGTTATTTCCGTGGTGACCCCCATCATCACCTTGCTCATACCGCGTGGATCAATCAGTAGATAGGTTTCCGATTGTCCGAGCATGTCGATAAAGCCGGGAGCGACCACCAAACCCTTTGCCTCGATTATTTTGGTTGCTGTTGCGTTGGAAAGTTTACCGATGCGAACGATTCGTTGACCCTTTATGGCGATGTCTGCGCTGAAGCCTGGCCTACCGGAGCCATCAACGATACGACCATTTTTGATAAGGACATCGTAGGTTGGTGATTGACTCGAAGTGGTTGTCATATTAGCGAGAGACAAAGCTAACAGAATTGCGAAGATAGTTTTGGTTAGCATGATTGTTCCGTAGGTTGACTCGATTTGTAGGTGTAGCTGGGATGCAGTCAGTATCGTCACGCGGTAGCAACGGGTCTGTATTTACCTGAGCGGCCATATATTTCGCGGACCCGACGCTACCGCGCGACGGTACTGACCGCATCCCAGCTGGGCTTACATTAGCCCATATCCAAAAACTTAGCGCGATGTCGAGGTTCAGGAAGCATGCATGTTTCGTACTTGCCAAATACTTTGTAACGATTCGTCGCGACCAAGTTATAGAAGACATCGCGCAGAGGTCTGGGCACAACACTGCCTACCAAAGCCGCAATGGACCACAAGCCTCCCAGTTCGCGAGCGGCACGCAATATCGCGGTCGATCGGTGCAGCACTCGCTCGTTGGGTTGGTCATAGTTTTCTACGATGTGCAGAGTATCGAGGTCTGAAGGATCTATCCCGTGTCGAGTAAGAACGTTTGAAGCAAAGTCGCTTTGCAACGAAGCAAACCTTAGCTTGTCTTGATTGTCACGCTTCAGTAAGAACTGGACGAGCCTGTTACAAAGGCCACAGACGCCGTCATAGAAGACGATAAGGTTAGTCACGCAGTAGTCCTAAGTTCTACTCTCTTTAAGATCAGTAGCGAAGCGCTTGTCTTAAACCCGGAGAAAGACTTAACCACAAAGGCACGAAGACACCAAGACACGAATCTCAAATTGTTAGGTTGATTCTTAACTTCGTGGCCTGGTGTCTTCGTGCCTTTGTGGTTAAGTGTTTCCACCCATTACTCACACCGCAGTTGAACCAATATTTTATGGAACCAACACTGGCTGGTTAGCCGCTTTTAGTTGTTCGTTCACTGCAGCCAAACCTTTTGACTTTAGCTCATTCCAATCAGCAAGAAGCTTGGCGAGAATCCGCTGTAATTCAGCCGCTGCTGCAACCGTTGGTTCCGTAGGTTGCAGATCGGCGCTTTGTAGATTCTCAAGAAGAGAAGAGAACCCGTTGTTCAAGCTAGTTAGATTTGGATTTCGTATGTCAACACCGCCACCCGGTAGTCCCGGCGAGCTTGCGTCGGCGCGGCCTTCACCCGCAATTCCCGCTGCTTTTTTCTCGAGCGCATTGAGGGCATCAGCGAGTGGACCCCGACCAACTTTGTCGATACTTGCCTTTATTTGATCTCGCAACTTGCGCATCTGAATGACTGTCTTGTACGACTGGTCCATGCCGTTGTAGGCATCAAGCGAAAGATTGAACTGTTGAGACAGGGCAGTCGACGCGGTCTTAACCCGCGGATCCATCTTCACAGTCATCGTTTGGGTTTGAGTTTTTCCGTTCGCGATCAGACGCACTGTGTAAGTGCCTGGTAACACCTCAGGACCAAGGGGGTAGAGCGGCGTGTCCTTATATATAGCGGAAATTGGAAATCCATGGCTGAACGCCGGTGGTGGCGCATACTTCAAGTCCCAAACAAATCGTTGCATGCCAACCCCGGTTTGTAATGTTTGCGCTGGGCGGTACCAATAAGTAGGAACCGCATAATCCTTTTCATTAATTTCCTTCGGCTTATCGTCACTCGAGTAGCGCCTGACAAGTTGATTTTTTTCGTCCACAATCTCGAGAACCAACGGCCCAGCAACTTTCTCCTTGAGATAGTAGTTAATGATCGCCCCATCAGGTGGGTTTTGACCGACAGGTTCTTCCGGTGGTAACGGCGTATCGCTATTCACATTGCGCTTTATGCGATAGGCGATTTGCGGCTTGAAGAGGAACGCCGACGAACTTGTCGCTGAGTTATTAAGTTGGCGCAATGGTGTTATGTCGTCAAGAATCCAGAACGACCTTCCATGTGTTCCGACAATGATATCGTCGTTGTGCACCACAAGGTCGCGAATTGATGTTGCCGGCATATTGAGCCGCAGGGGTTGCCAGCTTTCACCGTCATCGAGTGAGTAGAAAACTGCGATCTCAGTGCCCGCAAACAACAGGCCTTTTCGCTCAGGGTCTTCACGCACAGTGTTAACTGGTCCATCAGGTAGACCATTTATGATCTTCTTCCACGTTGCTCCGCCATCGGTGGTGCGATAGATGTGTGGTTTTTGATTGTCAAGCCGGATTCGGTTAACGGCTATGTAAGCTGTATTGGCGTCGGAGTGCCCTGCATCGATTTGCGAAATCTTGCTCCACGAAGTTAAGCCCGGTGGTGTTACATCCTTCCAGGTTTTCCCGCCGTCCTTAGTCACGTGAACTAGACCATCGTCCGTTCCTGCCCAAATCGTGTTGATATCTTTCGGCGACGGGGCAACCGCGTAGATCACACCTCGCCGAGGTTGAGTGGCCATTTCTGGTCTGCGAAACACGCCGATGCTCTCGGGAACTTCCGGTTTTTCACGCGACAGATCAGGACTAATAATTTCCCAGCTCATGCCTCCGTTTGTTGTTTTGAATAGGACGTTGCCGGCTAGATAAAGAACATGAGGATCGACGGGAGAAAATAGAATCGGCGCAGTTCGTAAAAACCTGTACTTGCCGCTGCGTAACACTTCAGGCGCAACGTTTTGAATCTGACCGGTGGTTGCATCGAAACGAGTGGCTTTGCCGCCGTAGATAAGGTGCGGGTTTAGTGGATCGGGTGCGACATAGCCGTATTCTTCGACTCCCACCGTTCGCCAATCACGAAAAGAAATTGCGCCATTATCGCCGCGACTCTTCACGCCAGCTGAGCCACTTTCCTGCTGTCCACCGTATACCCAGTAAGGAAACTGATTGTCAGTGATGACGTGATAGAACTGGGCCGTTGGTTGGTTGTACCAGGAACTCCAGGTTTCGCCCCCATTCACCGTAATCACCGCGCCCTGATCCACAGCGAGCAGCATGATCTTTGGATTGTCCGGGTTGATCCACATTGTGTGGTAATCATCGCCGCCGGGTGCTCCTTTGAATCCAGTAAAAGTCTTTGCACCATCAGTGGATTTATAGAGCGCAATGGCTGAGCAGTAGACGATATCTTTATTAGTCGGATCGACGTCGATTTCTGCAAAGTCGCTACCACGTGCCCAAACTCTTCGGTCGCTGGTAGCCCGTTCCCACGATTCGCCAGCGTCGTTCGAAACGTAGATGCCACCTGCTGCACCCGAATCAACAGTTGCATAGACGCGATTAGAGTCACTGGGAGCAACCGCCATTCCGATCCGACCCAATCCTTGTTCGAAGGTTGGAAGGCCTTTGGTGAGCTGGCGCCATGTATTACCGCCGTCTGTAGTTTTGTATAAACCACTGCCAGGTCCTTGCCACGCACCGTTCTCCCAGGGGCCCTGACGTGCAGACCATAAGTCCGCATAGATTACTTTTGAATTTGAAGGATCAAACACGAGAGCTATCGCACCCGTGTCGACGTCCTTGTACAAGATTTTTTCCCACGTTTCGCCGCCATCTTTTGAACGAAACACTCCACGCTCTTCATTAGCACCGTAGGGGTGACCAAGTGCGGCTACGTAAACAAGTTTTGGATCCTTTGGATCGACGAGGATCGCGCCTATCTGCAGCGCATCGCGAAGTCCAAGATGCTTCCACGTTTTTCCGCCGTCAGTTGATTTGTACATCCCATCACCAGTAGAAAGATCCGGACGCTGTAGTCCTTCGCCACTCCCCACATAAATGATTTCGGGATTCGAAGGTGCGACTGCTAATGCTCCAATAGAACCAGTAGGCTGATCGTCGAAGATTGGATTCCAGGTGTGGCCATAATCGGTTGTTTTCCAAACACCGCCGTTATTTACCCCGATGTAAAAAACATTCGGTTGTCCCGGAACTCCGCTTGCGCCTACAGTTCGTCCGCCACGAAAGGGGCCAATCATTCGCCACTTCATGCCCTGGATTTGATTGCTATCAATTAATTGGGCGTTAACGCTAGCCGAGGTCAGCATCAGGAGACAGACGAGTGCGCAGATAGAACGTTTGTTCATTGGTGTCGTCCTTCTAATAGCAAGGTTGAAAGCCTGCGGTCGTGGTGACAGGAAAGCGTAAGTATTCTAACTGGTTCTGGGAGGGAACGGGTAATTCAATGTTAGCGGTTAGTTGTCAGTAGTCAGTGGTCATTGTCAGTAGCTGTAGGCAGTGGTCAGCAAATTTCTCAGGCCTTTAGTAACCCGCTAATTGTAAACACGGAGCCTGGTCCTGGGAGCGCACGCGTCCTCGCGTGCTCACTTCACTAGATTGACCTCACTTGGATGAGAGTGGGTAATGAATAACCTTTGATCCCAAAGTTAGTGCGGGACTGTTCATGTCTTTAGTAACACAATTATTCTAAACACTGGCACTGGTGTTGGGAGCGCACGCGTCCCCGCGTGCTCACTTCCCTAGATTGACCTTACTTGGATGAGAGTGGGTAATGATAACCTTTGATCCCAAGGTTAGTGCGGGACTGTTCATGTCTTTAGTAACACAATTATCTAAACACTGGCACTGGTCCTGGGAGCGCACGCGTCCCCGCGTGCTCACTTCCCTAGATTGACCTCACTTGGATGAGAGTGGGTAATGAATAACCTTTGATCGCAAGGTTAGTGCGGGACTATTCATGCCTTTAGTAACACAATTATTCTAAACACTGGCACTGGTCCTGGGAGCGCAGGCGTCCCCGCCTGCCCGCTTCCCTAGATTGACCTCACTTGGATGAGTGTGGGTAATGAATAATCTTTTGATAGCAAGGTTAGTGCGGGACTGTTCATGCCTTTAGTAACACAATTATTCTAAACACTGGGACTGGTCCTCGGAGCGCACGCGTCCCCGCGTGCTCACTTCCCTAGATTGACCTCACTTGGATGAGAGTGGGTAATGAATAACCTTTGATCCCAAGGTTAGTGCGGGACTGTTCATGTCTTTAGTAACACAATTATCTAAACACTGGCACTGGTCCTGGGAGCGCACGCGTCCCCGCGTGCTCACTTCCCTAGATTGACCTCACTTGGACGAGAGTGGGTAATGAATAACCTTTGATTCCAAGGGTAGTGCGGGACTGTTC
>JBKPQV010000268.1:0-20728 GCA_046734235.1 Acidobacteriota bacterium | reverse complement strand
AAAGTTGCTTTCATCTACCCTTCAATCAACTTGTGCAGCAGGTAGAAGAGTGCAACACCTACAAAAACGACAATTGAGACCGTGGGGTTTCGTTCTTCTTTGTGATTGACCTCTGGAATCAGATCACTGGCTGCCACGTAGAGGGTTACGCCAGCCGAAAAGGGGAGTGCATAACCAATCGCATTGGTCATTCTGGCGTTAAGAAAAGCGACTCCAATCACACCAGCCAGTGTTGCAGCCCCTATTGCAGCCGTCGCAATCAGGGCTTTTTGAGTAGATCTTCCGGACGCCAACATGATCGAAGCTACCGTGAATCCTTCCGGCATCTTGTGCAGAAGTATTGCAATAAAGACAAGAAGTCCAACTCGGAAGTTCACAAGAAAGGCTGAGGCGATCGAAACTCCATCGAAGAAAGTATGGATCACCAACCCACCCACAGCTGTGTACGCGGCTGAAGGCCTCATGAATGATTCAGGGTGTGTTTCGGCGCCAAAATGAAAGTGCGGCGCAAGCGTGTGCTCAAAAAGTTGAATCGAGAGGTAACCGCCCAACAGTAGGCTCATGGCGCCGACGACTGCTCGCGCAGCTGCCTCGCCTTTCAGGGTTTCCGTCCAAATTCCAATCGTTTCGGGGAGTATTTCGATGAAAATTGCTGCCAGCATGAACCCGGCGCCTAGAGCGACCAGATACTTCAGGAACCTTTCACCCAGGCGGTGAGCACCAGACTTAACAAGGACTAGACCACCGACAACATTGGCTCCGGCTGCCAGTAGTCCGAAGATAATGAGGCCAGCGAGCCTGAAATCGCTGAAGAGCGTTTCCATTTAGCTGCCACTCGTTCCTGTGATCAAGATCATGGGTGGTGCGAAATATACAACATGATCAAAGGAAAATGGGCAGACAAGAGGCGAACGCGTTCCGCTAGATGCTTAGCGAAGCCCGCCAAAACAGTGAAACAAAACACTACTTATCTATTGACACACCCAACCCCGCAGCGTAGTATCGCTTCCGGGTGGTCAAAAGTGGTCGGAAGTGGTCCAGCCTCGTAGCAACCCGATCATTCGTTAACTCTTTTCCAAAAGACCACCCACCAATCTCGTCGAATCAAAAAATGCCATGCTGCGAGGAAATTACACGGCACGTATCGATACTAAAGGGCGCTTGAAGCTGCCGACATCATTTCGGCGCCTCATCGACGAGAAACATGGCAGCGAATTTTATATCACGAGTTTGACCGGTGACTGCGTTCGTATTTACCCGTTGCCGGAATGGGAATCCATAGAGCAGAGGCTTTCGTTACTGCCATCGATGGATCCTGCGCGACGAAAGTTCCTTGATAGAACGAATTATTACGGTCAGCAAACAACTATGGATGGCCAGGGACGCGTGCTGATTCATCCGCTGCTGCGAAAAAGCGCCGAAGTTCTTGGCGATGTAGCGGTAATGGGTTACCTGACTTACCTGGAAGTTTGGGAGCTCGACAAATTCAAAGCCCGCATGCTCGCTGATCCCTACACTGAGGAAGATGAAGCGGCAATTGCGAGGTTAGGGATCTGAGCTTGGTACTTTGAACTTTGTTCTTTGTTTGTGAATGCAGAGGTGAACTTGAAGTGCGAAGTTCTCAAAGCACAAAGCACAAAGAACTAAGTACAAAAGTTGAAGGTTCTTTGAAGATCACGGGGCGGTGGTGATGGCTGCGCCTTTGGGGGGCAAGGGCGCGCCCCATCGCCCCGTGCTGCTACAAGAGACTCTGAAACTCCTTTCGCCAGAGCGAGGAGGCCTCTTCGTCGACTGCACGGTGGGTTTGGGTGGACACAGTGAAGCAGTTCTAAATGCTTCAACTGACACTCGCGTGATCGGTATCGATCGCGACCTCGCCGCACTCGATTACACAAAGCAGCGTTTAGCGCCGTTCGGTCAACGGTTCAGAGCAGTTCACGCAAACTTCCACGATATCGCCTACGTGCTGCGTGACTCAGGCGAAAAAGATCCAGCCGGGATTCTTGCCGACCTTGGAGTTTCTTCGCTTCAGTTTGATTCAGCCGAACGAGGTTTTAGTTTTCGGTTTGATGCTCCACTCGACATGCGGATGGATACGACAACTGGTCCAACCGCGGCCGACCTCCTGGCCCAGCTTCCCGAAACTGAGATAGCCAGGATCATCTTTGAATTTGGCGAGGAGCGGCGCTCTCGCCGTATCGCCCGCAGAATCGTTGAAAGGCGCGAACAGGGGCCGGCCATCGCGACGACAACGGAATTGGCTGACCTGATATTGCGAGCGATTGGCGGTGGGAAGTGGAAACAAATTCACCCGGCGACGAAAACGTTTCAAGCGTTAAGAATCGCGGTGAACAACGAGTTGGAAGGGTTACCTCAGTTTGTTGAAACGAGCATCGATCTTTTAGGAGTTGACGGCCGTTTTGCAGTGATCAGTTTTCACTCGCTTGAGGACCGAATCATTAAGCGAGAGTTTCGCCGTCTCTCTGGTCAGTGCCAATGTCCACCGCGCGTGCCAATTTGTTCCTGCGGCGCACGGAAGGTAGTTGAAGTGTTAACCAGGCGACCAATCACTGCGAGTGAGACGGAGCTTGATGAGAACCCAAGGGCA
Organism: Acidobacteriota bacterium; assembly: GCA_046734235.1. Taxonomy (GTDB): domain Bacteria; phylum Acidobacteriota; class Blastocatellia; order Pyrinomonadales; family Pyrinomonadaceae; genus PSRF01. The sequence continues at coordinate 18,120 of JBKPQV010000268.1, read as the reverse complement.
CGCAGCGCAAAGTTACGCGCATGTCGAAAGCTAACGGAGTAGGACGCAGGAAGGAGCAAGCAGATGGAAAGATTTCCGAAGGAACAACGTAACGCGAGAGTTCGTCGGACTCGCGACGCGACGGCTTTATCTCGTTTGTCCCTACTGCTGTTTTGCGGACTAGTTTTGGCGTGTGGTTTTGTTTTCGCGGCCAAACAGCACTTCGCCGCCGTTCAATATGGTTACAAGAGTGAGAGTCTGCGAACTGAACGAAAGAAGTTAATTGAAGACAATCAACGGTTAGCTCTGGAAAGAGACAAGGTCTCGGCACCCGCTCGACTCGAACCGGCTGCGAGAAAATTAGGTTTACAACCAGCAACGGCTGCACAAATGGGCCAAGGCGATTCAGCCAAGGCGAAAAAGGAAACGGCTGAAATAAAGACCAGCGCAAAGAAGGCTTCGACGCGGTAAGTGGACCCGATGTAATCGGCGTCCATCAAGTCTTACAACTGTCGGCGTTCTCACCGCGCCTCCGGTAAGAAGGGACAAACCAGGAGATGTTGGCACGCCTCGCCGCTCAATCTAAATCCAGACCAGATGTCTCGTTCGGCCGCGCGCTTTTTGTCGCGGCCGTTATTGGCTTTTGGATGATCGCTGTTTCAGTTCGGCTGGTCTACTTGCAGGTTTCGCAGCACGAGGGTTTGGTAAATCGAGCGCGCCAACAACAGCAGAACGCAATCGAGACAACTCCCCAACGCGGAAATCTACTAGATCGTCAACAGCGCGAACTCGCAAGGAGTATTCAAACCGTTAGTCTCTTTGTCGATCCGGATGAATTGGACCATGGACAGCTGCTTTGTACCGCTAGTGAGCTGGCCAAGTTCTTGGGTGAGAAGGAATCTGATTTAGTCAAGGCCCTTCAGGAAGCGCAAGACGCGAAGCGTAGATTTGTGTGGATTGCCCGCCGCCTGGACGCGGAAAAAACGGCGCCGCTTCTTGCGATGAATTTACCAGGGCTGCAGTCCCTGTTGGAACCTAAACGTTATTACCCAAACGGTTCTCTTGCTGCTCACGTTCTAGGCTTCGTTGGCCTCGAGGGACAAGGACTTGGAGGGGTCGAGCAATCTTACAACGCCAAGATCAATGGTGAGCCTGGAAAGCTTTTTATTGAGAGGGACGCTACCGGTAAGCCGTACGAGAGTTTTGAAATTGCTGCGAAGCAAGGACAAACCGTTGTCCTGACGATTGACCAGGCGATTCAGTACCAGGTTGAGCGCGCACTGCAAGGTGCGGTGGAACGAGCACATGCCAAGTCGGGGTCAGTCATAGTTCTCGATCCGCGCAATGGGGAAATACTGGCTATGGCTAATGCGCCGTCGTTCGATCCAAATGACGTGACAGCATCGCCCGCAGACAATCGCCGCAACTGGGCTTTGCAGAATATTTATGAACCGGGTTCGACTTTCAAGATTGTGGCATTCTCGGCCGCGATCGAAAAGAAGCTAGCAAAGCCGGACGATCTCATCGACTGTCAAATGGGAGCAATCACGGTGGCTGGACGCGTGGTCCATGATCATAAGCCTTTTGGCACATTGACATTGAGAGAAGCTTTGGCGAAATCGAGTAACGTCGCGGCTATCAAGTTAGGGCTGCGTGTTGGAAACGAATCGATGTACCAGTTTATGACCCAATATGGATTTGGCTCAAAAACCGGTGTCGAATTACCTGGCGAAACAAATGGCATCTTGCGCAAGCTCGAACGCTGGCAACCTTCTTCAATGGGCTCTTTGGCCATGGGCCAGGAAATCGGAGTTACGCCCGTACAAATGGCGGCTGCCTTTGGTGTACTGGCGAACGATGGTCTACGAATCGCTCCGCATCTTGTCCGCGAGATTAGAAACGCTGACGGCGAAGTTGTTTACAGTGCCCAACCTGAACAACATCGCGTGGTAAGCGCGGAAACCGCAATTGCACTGCGCGGAATGTTGGAAGGTGTGACTTTGAACGGCACAGCGAAGAAAGCGCAACTGGACGGTTATTCGGCAGCCGGAAAGACAGGCACTGCTCAGAAAATTGATCCAAAGACTCGCGCCTATTCCTCGACAAAGTTCATTGGTTCCTTTGTTGGTTTTGCGCCGGCTAGTAACCCTCAGGTGGTAATCATCGTGGTCATGGATGAACCTGCAGGTGCTTACCACGGCGGGGATGTTGCTGCGCCTGTGTTTCGGGAAATTGCCGAACAGATTTTGCCGGGAATGGGTGTAATGCCCGACATCGAAATTAAGTCGGTTCCTCCTTTGATTGCCCAGGCAAACCTGAATCCTGAGACAGTTGCCAAGGTCCGAGAGGAGCAAGCGCGGAGCGAACAGGAGCGGCAAGCCACGATGCCAACCGTGGATAACAACGGAGGTCGAGGCGGAGAAGTTGTCTACGCTAACTCTGTGAATAAAGCGATGCTAATGCCTGACTTTCGCGGTCGTAGTGTTCGCGATGTTGCCCGAACCTGCGCACAGCTGGGACTGCAAATTGAAGCTCGTGGTGAGGGTCGCGTGTTCCGACAAAACCCGGTGGCGGGAAGTGAAGTCAGTTCAGGCCAGGTTGTTTACATAGATTTCGGCAGATCTCAGTGAGGATCCAATGTTTACCAGCCCATTGGAGTGAACAAAATGATACCCCCGACTCGCGTGGATGAAGAGACATCTGAAAATGACGTAAGATACGGAATCGACGACTGCAGAAGGCGTTTGCGCAATCAACGGGCAACCCTCCGGACGCATCATTCCCCCCTAGATGGATCGAACGGTGTCAGTTCTTCGCAAGCTCCTGTTGAGAGCTATGCAGAAATACTGGCGAATGTCTCCATGAGCCAGGGGTCGTTGTCGAAACTGGTTGAGTGCTTGCTCGGTCCCACAAATCTGGAAACTGCGGAAGGGGAACGAGCGAGAGAACTGGAAGAGGCCGTAACTACGTGAAGGTTGGCGAGGCTGCAAGTTTGATGGGCGCTGATACCTTGAGTGTAAGCGCCGAGATGTTTGACAAAGAGATAGCTGACTATTCCATCGATTCGCGTTCCGTAGGCGCGGGCGAACTGTTCTTTGCATTGTCACAGAAAGATTACGTCCGCGCCGGGTTCAATGGGGAGTTTGCGGATGGTCACACTTTCATCCGAGGAGCATTCGAACATGGAGCGATAGCAGCGGTGGCGCGAGCTGATCGGGTTGCAGGAGACAGCGAACTCGAGACACTCAAAGATCGCTTGCTACTGGTTGATGATGCTATCGCCGCATTGCAATTGCTTGCTCATCGCGTTTACTCAGCGTGGAGTGGCAAGGTAGTGGCGATTACCGGTAGTGCTGGTAAGACAACTGCAAAAGAGTTGACGGCTCACGTACTAAAGTCAACTGGGCGACGAGTATTAAAAAGTGAACGCAACTACAACAATGGTCTGGGGCTTCCACTGTCGGTGTTGAAGATGGTGAGCCAGGGAAACGTGCCGGGCAATTTTGATCTGGCTGTTCTCGAAATGGGGATGTCGTCTCCAACTCATGAGATCCGACGGTTGGTTCAGATCACACCACCTGACGTTGGCGTCGAGTTGATGGTGGCTCCGGTGCATCTCGAGTATCTCGGGACGATCGAAAACATTGCGGCGGCGAAAGCGGAGTTGATTGAAGGTCTCAAAGCTGATGGAACCGCGATTCTTAACGCTGATGATCCGTTGGTGATGAAGATGCGAGATAAACACAGTGGCCGCATTCTTACGTTTGGAATTGAAAATCAGGCTGATGTAATGGCGACTGAAGTCGACGCGTCTGCACTGGGGAGAATCACATTTCGGCTAAGAACTCCAACCGGTGAAGTAAATGCAATGTTGCCGATGAGCGGTCGACACAATCTGAGCAACGCGCTGGCGGCGGCTGCCGTGGGTACCTCGTTTGACATGAGTGCTGGTGAGATTGCTGCGGCATTGAAAACTGCGACTCCTCCAAAGATGCGTGGTGAGGTTCTTGATTTTGCGAGAGGCTTTACCGTCATTGACGATTCCTATAACTCGAACCCGAAATCGTTGCTCAACATGGTCCGCACGATGGCGGAAGGTGCTGGCAACCGGAAGAGGTTGTTCGTGATTGCCGGGGAGATGCTTGAACTTGGCCCTGAAGAAGCAGAACTTCATCGACAAGCTGGCAGTGAAATCGCTGAGTCAGGGATAGACGTCGTCTGGGGAGTGCGCGGGCTGGCAAAAGAGATTGTTGCTGGAGCGACTACGGCTGGAGTTAACGCAACAAGGTTTTTTGAATCATCGACCGACGCGGCAATCGCAATAATCAACGAAGTTCGTGAAGGTGATTTGATTCTGATCAAAGGTTCGAGGGGGGTGGCGACCGATAAAGTGGTTGCAGCTTTGAAAGCGCAATTTCCATTGGTGGGAGCGGATGAGCCAGGCTAGAAACGTGTTCGATATGCTTTAGCTTGTCGGCCTAAAAGAAGTTTTGAGTTGCGAGTTTCAAGTTTCGAGTCAGGGTAAACTTTAAACTCGAAACTTTAAACTCGAAACTTGTTAGACCGACAAGCTAAAGCATATCGGACATTGAAGGCATAGCGGACACGATGATTTATTTCATTTTTTACGAGCTGATTTTCAATCACTTCAAAGAGAAGGATTGGTTTCTCGTAAAAGCCCTAAACGTCTTTCAGTACGTTACTTTCCGCACCGCTTACGCGACCGTCACCGCGTTGCTCATTTCGCTATTCTTTGGTGGGAAACTTATTGAGGTGTTGAAGGGGTGGAACGTAGGCCAGCAAATCCGTGAGGAAGGTCCGAAAGGGCATATGGTCAAGCGCGGCACGCCGACGATGGGAGGTGTGTTGGTTGTCGGATCGGTTTTGATTTCAACGCTTCTGTGGGCCCGTTTGTCGAGCGTCTATTACTGGACAGCGATTATCGCGACCTTGCTTTTTGCGGCCATTGGTTTTGCCGACGACTACGCAAAGATGGCGAAGAAGCAAAGTCTTGGATTGACCGGTCGCCAGAAATTAATTGCGCAGTTTCTAATCGCCGCGGGTGTTTGGGGTGTGCTCTTTATTTCGACGCGGTACTACCACAGTGACTATTCATGGATTGTGAGTATCCCGTTCATAAAGGCGACCGCAGTTACACAGATCACCAATATTGGTCCCTGGCTTTATCTCGCTCTGATCATTGTGGTGTTACTTGGTTCCTCGAACGCCGTGAATTTGACGGACGGTCTCGACGGGCTTGCTATTGGAGTTACCTTCATTGCGATGTCGGCGCTGACCGGATTTACATACTTGGCAAGCGACAAGCGTTGGTCTTCGTATCTAGATCTAACTCATAGACCGGAGGCCGCTGAATTGACCGTCTTTTGTGGGGCAATGGCCGGAGCGAGTCTTGGGTTCCTCTGGTACAACGCGCCGCCCGCCGAGGTATTCATGGGTGATGTCGGGAGCTTGGCGATTGGTGGCGCGATGGGAACGGTCGCGATACTGACGAAAAACGAATTCATGTTGTTGATGGTGGGCGGAGTCTTTGTCATTGAAGCAACTTCAGTGATGCTTCAAGTTGGCGTCTTTAAGATGACTAAGCGCACGACGGGGACCGGGCGCCGTCTATTTAAGATGACCCCGCTCCACCATCACTTCGAAATGCAGGATTGGAAGGAGTCGAAAATAGTCTTTCGATTTTTGATCCTGGCGATCTTGTTTGCGTTATTGAGTTTGTCGACGTTGAAGCTTAGGTAGGGGCCGGTCAATCAAAATAGGTCCAATAGGTCGTATAGGTCCTATGAAGAGCGATTCTAGGGTGAATCTGTTTGGAAGTTACTGGTAAGAAAGTTTTGATAATCGGCGCGGCACGTAGTGGAATCGCTGCTGCGAAATTTTTGACAGAACATGGTGCAGTTGTCGCGCTCAACGATCAAAAGCCGCTCGACAAATGGTCGGAAGCGGCGTTGGCGCTGAAAGAAGCGGGAGTCGGCCTGGTCCCTGGAGAGCCGCCGAGTTGGCTTTTGGACCAACTCGATCTCGTTGTTGTTAGTCCGGGCGTACCGTCGACAATAATTCCAATTCGTTACGCCGAACGTGCTGGCGCAGAAGTAATCGGTGAAGTCGAACTTGCATACAGATATTTGAAAGGACGAATAGTCGCGATTACTGGAAGTAACGGGAAGACAACAACGACGTCACTGATTGGCGAGTTGTTGCACGATGCAGGCTTCACTGTACAGGTCGGAGGCAACATCGGTCAGGCATTGATTTCAATGGCTGAAAGTTCAAGAGACGACGGCTGGACGGTTGTTGAGTTGTCGAGCTTTCAGTTGGAGACAATCAAGCAATTTCATCCAACCGTTGCTGTTGTACTGAATGTGACGCCCAATCATATGGATCGTTACGAGGCGTTCACTGATTATGCAGGAGCAAAGCACCGCATCTTTATGAACCAGACCGCCGAAGATTTCGCGATTCTGAATGCCGACGATCCGACGGTTTCGGCATGGAAGAATGGACTGCGCGGCCAGGTGAGAGAATTCAGCGTTCGACAAGAAGTGACGAATGGAGTGTTTCTTCGTGGTGATGAGTTGATCGCGAGAAATGGCGGAAGCGAACAGGTTGTGATGCGGCCGAGCGAAATGAAGCTACGCGGACTTCACAATGTTGAGAATGTTGCTGCAGCGGTAGCGGCGGGTCTCGCGGTCGGCGCTCGAATCGAATCGATGCGCGACACAGTTTTGAAATTCAACCCTGTAGAGCATCGACTTGAATTTGTCGCCGAGCTTAACGCCGTGAAGTTTTACAACGATTCGAAAGCGACGAGTGTTGATGCAACGTTAAAAGCGCTCGAGGCATTTTCGAGTGATAACGGCAAGGTTGTCTTGATCCTTGGTGGACGCGGCAAGAAAGCTCCTTACGCCCCATTGGCAGATCTAATTCGATCAAAGGCGCGCAAGTTGATTTTGATCGGAGAGGATGCCGAGGCGATCGAGCGAGAACTAGGTGAGTTTGCAGCATACGAGAAAGCTTCAGACATGCACGACGCGGTAGGCCGTTCATTCGCCGCTGCAGAAAAAGGTGACGTTGTTTTGTTAGCACCGGCGTGCGCAAGTTTCGATATGTTCGAAAGTTTTGAGCACAGGGGCAAAGTTTTTAAGCAAGAGATCTCAGATCTCAAATCTGAGATCTCACAGTAAGCATTAAAGAGATGGCTCGAAAGTTAGCACCAGATAAATGGCTTTTCGCGGCGACGGTTGGCCTCGCGCTTTTCGGCGTGGTCATGGTCTATAGCGCGTCGGCGATGATGGCTCAGAAGGAGGATGGAAATCAGTTTTATTACGTTCTAAAGCAAGGCGTGTGGGTGGGTATCGGCTTCATCGTGATGTTGTTGATGATGCAATTTAACTATCAGCAACTAAAAAGTCGCCGGGTTGTATTCGGCCTGTTAGCGTTTTCAACGATGACGCTGTTGTCAGTGTTTGCCTTTACCGCCAGCAACGGAGCTCATCGCTGGATGAAGTTTCGTTTTTTCTCCGTGCAGCCTTCGGAGCTTTCCAAACTCGCGCTGGTCATTTTTCTGGCTTACTTCCTCGAGAAGCGAGCTGGTGAAGAGGGAGATTTTTGGCGCACGTTCCTACCAGCTGGTTTTGTCACGTGTTTACTTGCCGGCCTCATAGTCATCGAACCAGACCTGGGCACAGCATTGATGCTGGCACTCATATTTACGGTTGTGATCTACACAGCAGGGGCGCGTTTGCTCCATTTGGGCTTGGCCGCAGCGCCGGCGTTGTTAGGAGTTGCGGGCCTATTAATTTTCGTGCCGTGGCGCTTGAAGAGAATGATTACGTTTCTCGATCCATGGGCCGATCCGCAGGGCGGCGGATTTCAAGTTGTTCAATCATTAATTGCGATCGGATCTGGTGGACCAAACGGATTGGGTTTCGCGCAGGGCAAACAGAAGATGTTATTTCTTCCCTTTGCTCATTCGGACTTTATTTTTGCAGTGGTGAGTGAGGAGCTTGGTCTAGTGGGCGGACTTGCGGTGATTCTCGTGTTTGGCCTGTTTTTGTGGCGTGGCGTGCGCACAGCACTTTTAGCGCCTGACAGGTTTGGCATGTTACTGAGTTTGGGAATCGTGACGAGCATCGTTGCTCAAGCGCTGTTCAACATTAGTGTGGTGCTTTCGATGTTACCGACCAAAGGGATTCCGCTGCCCTTTATCTCGTACGGCGGATCTTCGCTCGTGCCAACACTCGCTGCGGTGGGAATTCTTTTAAATGTTTCGCAGCACGCTAGCGGGTCATTGGATGTGGGCTTGATGGAATCGGTCAAGGCGAGGTCAAAAGGGCGTAAAGGCTTGAACGTGGCTACCGCGGGAACAGTTTCGCAGTCGCGATATTGAAAACATGAGTAGTTCCAAGTGAGGAACCACTTCGGTTTGCGTTTGATAATAAGATGCGCGTTTTGATCGCCGCCGGCGGGACTGGCGGACATATCTATCCCGGAATTGCCGTCGCGCAGGAAATCATGCGACGCGACTCGCAGGCCAAAGTCAGGTTTGTTGGCACTGCAAGAGGCTTAGAAAGCAGATTGGTTCCACAGGCAGGATTTGAATTATCGCTCATTGACAGTTCCGGGTTGAAAAACGTGAGCCTCGCTGCGCGTCTAAAGGGAGTTGCGATGTTGCCGCAAAGTTTTATGGCGGCTTCCGCTCTGATTCGCACGTTCAAGCCTGATGTAGTTGTTGGTGCAGGTGGTTATGTATCAGGTCCCGTTGTTCTGACTGCTGCGCTGATGCGACGACCGACTCTGGTGATGGAGTCGAATGCTTTACCGGGTTGGACCAATCGAATGCTCGCGCGGTTTGTTGATAAAGCGGCTGTATCGTTTGAACAAGCATTGCCATTCTTTCCCGGTAAGGCTGTTGTTACAGGTAATCCGGTGCGACGCGAGTTCTTTGAAATTCCTGCGAAACAGCGGGACACGGTGAAGTTTTCAGTACTAGTTTTCGGTGGATCACAAGGGGCACGGGCAATCAACGAAGCGATGATGACAGCATTGTCAAGGTTGAAAGCGTCACCAGTTGGTTTGCAGATAAAGCATCAAACTGGACCATTCGATTTCGAAAAAGTGCAAAAGGCTTATAAGGATGCTGGTTGGGACGGCAGGGCGGAAGTAAGAAGTTACATTGACAACATGGTTGAGGATTTTGCGAAGGCCGATTTAGTTGTTTGTCGAGCCGGCGCAACAACAACTGCCGAGTTGATCGCCGCCGGCAAAGCCGCAGTGATGATTCCTTTTCCCCTGGCTGCGGATGACCACCAGCGGAAGAATGCGGAAGCGTTGGAATCGTCGGGTGCAGCTCGAATGATTTTACAGAAGGATTTGAGTGGAGAGCGTTTAGCGAAAGAGATTCTCGAATTGGCAGCTTCGCCGCAAGTGGTGGATCAAATGGAGCAAGCCATTCGCAAACTAGCACGTGGTGATGCCGCAGCGTCAGCGGTTGATTTAATTGAGGAGTTAGCTAAAAAACGGAAATAGGCCCAATTGAAAAAATAGGACCTATTAGATCTATCGCAAAGACTTGGGGAGTGCCACTGGCTACGTCGATGCATTGCCCCTCGGCGTAACAAAGGTCAAAGGACTAAGAAGTGTTTCGGCGAATACAACACGTTCATTTTGTTGGCATCGGTGGTATCGGTATGTCCGGAATTGCTGAAGTATTGGTTAATCTCGGCTTCAGGGTGTCGGGGTCTGACTTGAAAGCTTCAGTTGTTACAGACCGGCTAGCCCAAATGGGAGTGGAGATCTTTGAAGGACATGCGGCAGAGAATGTCGGGCAGCCGCATGTTGTTGTCCGATCTACTGCGGTTCGTGATGACAATCCGGAAGTGATCGCAGCTCATAGTCGCTCCATTCCGGTCATTCCTCGTGCTGAGATGCTCGCTGAATTGATGCGTTTGAAACCGCACACTGTCGCAGTGGCTGGATCACACGGCAAGACCACGACTACCTCGATGGTAGCTACGGTGTTGGGTCATGCGGGACTCGATCCAACGATGGTTGTAGGTGGCGTTGTCGGTGCGTTTGGATCGAATGCGCATTTGGGAACCAGTGACCTGATGGTTGTTGAGGCTGACGAAAGCGATCGGTCGTTCCTGATGTTGACGCCCACGATTGCAGTTGTCACTAACATAGACCGCGAACACATGGATTATTACCACGACATGGATGATGTGCGCGCATGCTTCGCCAAGTTTGTGAACTCGGTCCCGTTTTATGGATCCTCGGTCCTATGTTTAGACGATCCTAATGTCCAGGCGATCATTCCACTGCTCGAACGACGGCGCATGACGTATGGGTTGAGCGCGCAGGCGGACGTTTCAGCACATGGGATTCGTTACAACAGCAATTTTGGATCGACCTTTACGGTCTGGCGCGGTAGCGATGTGGTTGGCGATCTGACATTGCGCGTGCCGGGAATGCACAACGTCTATAACGCGTTGGCGGCAATCGCTGTTGGGTTTGAGTTAGAAGTGTCGTTCGAAAAGATCGCCGAAGGCTTGAATAGTTTCACCGGCGCCGGTCGTAGGTTTCAGGCGAAAGGCGAAGTTAACGGAATCCTGGTAGTTGATGATTACGGTCATCACCCGACAGAGATTAGAGCAACATTGGCTGCTGCGAAACTCGGCTCAGGTGGGCGCCGCATCGTTGTGTTGTTTCAGCCTCATCGTTACACGCGCACGCATGATCTGATGCAGGAGTTTGCACGTTCCTTCAATAACGCCGATGTTTTGTTTATCTCGGATATCTATGCTGCCAGTGAGGATCCGATTGAAGGAGTTACGGCAGACGCCCTGACAAATGCCATCAAACGATTTGGTCACAAAGAAGTGAGTTATATCGGTGGACTTGAAAACGCGGCAACAATGTTGCGCGACTACGCACAACCGGGTGACCTGGTGATAACGCTCGGAGCGGGGACGGTCAATCGAATTAGCGATCAGTTGGTTGGACTCCTGGAAGAGCAAGCGACGAATTGAACTCTGCGTGGCGCAGAGAGAAGAAAGACAATGCCAGTCGTTGAAGAACAATTGCAGGCGCGTGATGAAGCGCTTCACGAGATCGTTGAACGACTCGGAGTACGCGCCGAACGTGGAAAGCGATTTGCTGAATTAACAAGTCTTCGTGTGGGTGGAGCGATTGATTGGGTCATTTCACCGGTAACTGAAGAAGAGGCGGCGGCAGTGGTTTATGAACTCGAAAAAGCAGGCATTGGTTGGCGCCCGCTTGGATCAGGGAGCAACGTGCTCGCTGACGATGCCGATCACCACTATGTCGTGTTGAGTCTGAGCGAAATGAAAGGTGTCGTGGAATTTGACGGTGAAAATGTTTCGGTTAGCGCTGGCTATTCGTTGCCACGTCTTTGTGTTGATGTAGCTCGGCACGGGCTGTCCGGCATTGAAGGTCTTGGAGGAATACCAGGAACGGTGGGTGGCGCCTTGTGGATGAATGCCGGTGCCTATGGGCATGAGATTGGAACTGTAACTGAATCGGTGAGAGTTGCACGCGAGGGACTGGTGGTTGCGGTCTCAGGTGAAAGTATTGAGTGGAACTATCGGCATACCTCGTTCAAAGATGGCGAATTGTTGTTGGGGGCAACGCTGCGATTGACGCCGGACGACCCGAACGCGATCAAAGCGCGAATGGATGACGCAAAAAGCCGTCGGCTGGCTACTCAACCACACGGTTCACGTTCCGCAGGATGTTTTTTCAAGAACCCTCCAGCGAGCACCATCGGTACCGGAAAAATGATCGATCAGATGGGGATGAAAGGTACTCGCCGGGGCACAGCAATAGTTTCTCCAGTGCACGCCAATTTCATTGTTACCGAAGGCGATGACGCGCGTGCCGCAGATGCACTGGCCTTAGCAGAAGAGATTCGTGAGCGAGTCAAAAAAGAACAAGGTATTGAATTGGAATACGAAGTCGAACTTTGGCGTGCTGACGAACCAGAAGGTGATCGGGCCGCTGTAGATCAGCCTTCGCCGCCTCAAAGCGACAGCGGAAAGGAGCAGTAACCGTGAGAGATCAGGTTGTGACTCAAAAGGTTGGGAATCGAAGCGGCATGTCTGGCAAGGGGCGGACGAGCAAAGAGCAACGTCCTACGCGTCGTGATCGCGAATCAGGAATGACGATGTCCGCGCGACTGCGAAATCTACTCGGTTACCTGCCTGCGGCATTAAAGGTCAGCATGATTCTCGTACTTGCTACGCTCGCTTTTCTTGGCTATCGAGCTGCAGCCGCTGCGAGTTTCTTTCAGATTCGTAGCGTTGAGACACGTGGACTCAATCGCGCGTCAAAAGACGCCATCAACGCTACTGTTCGTCGTAGTGTTGCGGAGACAGGTGTCTGGCGTGCTGATCTAGTTGCGTTGAGTTCTCAACTTGAACAATTGCCCTGGGTGCACACGGCAATTGTTACTCGCGTTTTACCTGATGGAATTCGAGTCAGGATAACCGAGCGTCAGCCACGTGTTGTAATTCGTACAGCTGCAGGTCGATTTGTGTGGGTTGATGAAGACGCGGTCGAATTGAATGAAATGCAGTCCTCCGATCAGATGCCAAACTTTTTCCTGAGAGGTTGGAATGAGGAAGACTCGACGAGCGCAAGGAGTGAAAACCGCGAGCGAGTGACAAAGTTCCTCGAATTGCAGTCGGACTGGGGCACTCTCGGGTTGTCGGATCGGATCAGCGAAGTGAATCTACAGGATGTCCGCGATGTCCGTGCACAGCTTGCAGGTAGTGATTCGCAGATCGAAATTCGTCTTGGCGGTCAGGAGCTGGGTCAGCGACTCAAGAAAGCACTTAATGTCCTCGACTCTCAACGTCAAACACCTCGTGGTCCGTTGATCAGTTATATCGATATGACCCAGGGCAAGAACGCAATTGTCGGACTGGTAACCGGAGGTAAAGTAAGCGAAGCAGCGGCAAGCGGCGATGGAAATGAAGTTCCGGAACGTACAAAACCGGAAGTTGCTGAAAAGACAAAAGAGAAAGACGCAAAGACGCGTAGTCAGACGAAGAAGCCAGATCAGAAACGTACCTAGGAGAGCTGAGACTAGATGGCCAAGCGCACTCACCACACTATCGGCCTCGATATTGGGACAAGCAGGGTGACGTGTATTGCGGGTGAACCGGGTGAAGGCAATTTGCTCGAAGTTGTTGGCATTGGCGAAGCGGAGGCTCGCGGCCTGCGCAAGGGTGTAATCGTTAATCCCGACGCGGCAGTTGACGCAATCAAGAAGGCTGTTGACGAAGCGGAACGGATGAGTGGCCTCGAGGCGGAAGAAGTAACAATCAATCTCGCGGGCTCTCACATCCTCGGCTTCAATGGCCAGGCGATCGTTGCCGTCTCCGGTCGCGATAGAGAGATCGTTCCGGAGGATGTTCGCAGGGCAATTGATTCTGCGTGTGCGATCCAGCTCCCTGCCGGACGCGAAATCGTCGATCGCTTGCCACAAGAGTTCATCGTTGATGACCAGGATGGCATCAACGATCCGGTTGGAATGATCGGTGCACGTTTGGCTGTGAAAGTTCACATCGTTACGAGTCCAGTAACCGCGCGTCAAAATGCGATCAACGCAGTGAACCGTGCAGGACTGGTAGTTGCGGATATGGTTTTGGAGCAGCTAGCCGCCGCAGAAGCGTCGCTAACTGAAGATGACAAAGAGTTTGGCGCAGCGCTTGTAGACATTGGCGCTGAAACCACTGGCCTAATTATTTATCAACGTGGTGCGGTTCAACACACCGCAGTCTTTCCGCTTGGCGGTTCGCATTTTACAAACGACATCGCTTTTGGTTTGCGCACGCCGATCCCGGAAGCGGAAAAGATCAAACGTACAGTCGGGTGTGCTTCGAGTAATTCGTTGAGTGAAATGGAACGTGGTGAGTTGGTCGAGGTTCCTTCGGTTGGTGGTCGTCCTCCACGGCAACTATCTCGTCAGATCTTGTGCGACATCCTTCAGCCTCGAGCCGAAGAAGTTTTGATGCATGTTGCAGATGAGATCAAAGACGCAGGTTGGGAACGTCAACTCTCAAGTGGAGTTGTCTTAACAGGAGGCGGTGCATTGCTTAACGGCATGACCGAGATTGCTGAACAAGTTTTTGACGCGCCAGTTCGTCTTGGATATCCCGAACGCGATCGCTTTGGCGGTTTGATCGAAGACATTCAAAGCCCGGCGTGGGCAGCAGCTGCAGGACTTGCTTTGCTTGCTCACCGCACTCAAGCAGCAGAGATTCGCACCGGCATCAGCAGGCGCGGATCCACAGGGAAACTAACGCATTTCGTTTCAAGATTTCGAAATCGTTTCGGTAGTATTTTCTGACAAGTTGTTGTATGCTTGCGCCCCGGTTGCACAAGATATTGTCCGCAATATATCGATGCCGATGGCGCCAGCAGCCCAACATAGAAGAAAAAGGCCTTGGAAGCCATCCCGTTTTGGGAGAGAGGAACTAACTATGACACCGGATGCTCGCCAACCCGGAACCGGCATTAATATTTTCATTGATGATGATCCGCCGCTCACCGGCGCGCGGATAAAAGTGATAGGTATCGGCGGTGGTGGCGGTAACGCAGTTAACCGCATGATCGAAGCTGGTATTGAAGGAATTGAGTTCTTAGTAGCGAATACTGATCTGCAGGCGTTGAAACGTTCTCGCGCTCCAATCAAGATTCAACTCGGCAGTCGACTGACGAAAGGCCTTGGTGCTGGTGCCGATCCGGGTGTCGGTCGCGAAGCGGCCCTCGAGGACACTGACAAGATCATAGAAGTGCTTGAAGGCGCTGACATGGTGTTTGTCACAACCGGTCTCGGTGGCGGAACCGGAACAGGTGCTGCACCAATCGTCGCGTCACTTGCTACTGAACTCGACGCACTCACAGTTGCAGTCGTTACTAAACCATTCCATTTTGAAGGTCGACGACGAATGCAGCAGGCCGATCAGGGCTTGCGTGAATTGCGCGAGTGTGTCGACACGGTCATCACAATTCCGAATGAACGTCTACTCCATACAGTTGACCGCGGCGTTTCGCTCCCCGACTCGTTCAGAGTTGCTGACGACGTGTTGCGCCAGGCTGTGCAGGGCATCAGTGACTTGATTACAGTGCCGGGCTTAATCAATCTCGATTTTGCTGATGTGAAGTCGATTATGCAGGGAATGGGTATGGCGTTAATGGGTGCTGGTCGTGCGACTGGTGAGAATCGCGCGATTGAAGCGACTCAGCAAGCCATCTCTTCACCGCTGCTTGAAGAAGCTACCATTCAAGGTGCTAAGGGAGTCCTTATTAATATCACTGGCGGACCTGACCTCACTTTGTTTGAGGTAAACGCTGCGTCGTCGATTATTCGCGAATCAGCCGACGATGATGCAAACATCATCTTTGGTGCTGTTATTGACGATGACCTCCGTGACGAAATGCGGATCACGGTGATCGCAACGGGCTTCGACAAGGAAATAGTTACCGTGGCATCTGCTGCGGCGACGAACGTGATGCCAGCTGCCCCGCCACGCTATGTTACGCGTCCCCAGGATGATCTGCCACGCGGTCCGATGCTCGGCGCGCGTGCAGATGATTTAGATGTGCCGACGTTTATTCGTAAGAAGGCAGACTGAAGGTTATTTCAGATTTAAGATTGTAGATTTCGGATTGGGGATGTTGAGAGGGACGATCGAACTGGTCGTCCCTCTTAGTTTTTTACCAGTTACCTTCAGTTAAGTTGGTTTCCCATAGTTTCTCCTCTAATTTGCAATCTGAAATCTGCAAACTGAAATCTGCAAAAACCCTACCTTCTTTTGCTTTTTAGACCTCTCTTGTGTAGCATGTCGCTCATTCCTTGCAGGATTTTCCATTACGGGTAACGAAGGTTCCTCTCCTCGGATGGCCGCAGCCTGCGAGAGTTTTGGCGCTGATCCGTCAAAAGTAATGTCCTGTCATAAGCATCATGAGCTCCGGCGGATAAGTCATAGATATGTGGAGGTAATTATCAGTGAATCGTAAACTCATAAGAACAACGCTCGCGGAAGTGAAAGGCAAAGCCCGTGAGGTGCCTCAGCCCAGAGAACGCTCAAATGGATCACGCGGATCGAACGAAGGTGGACCGCAACCACGAGCTCAACAACAACAACCAGCGTCAGTGCAAGTAAAGAAGAGAGTTCCACCTCCGCTTGAAACCAACGCGGAGATTTTTTATTACAAGAAGCAGATCGATGCTCACACCGTTATGGTAATAGTATTACTTGATGGCGAAGAGATTGAGGGAACCATCGAGTGGTACGACCGCGGAGCGCTCAAAGTCAACCGCAAGTCATTACCCAACCTTCTTGTTCTTAAGCGGAACATCAAGTACATGTACAAAGCGGACGAGCGAGTTGAAACCGTTACGGACTAGGGAGCAAAGGCCTCGCCCCTTGCTTCCTGTGCCGATCCAATTGTGCGTCGCCTCAACTAATGCGACACTCAGACCAACCTTCAGCGAACCTGGGCCCTCGACCTAGGCGAGTTTTGCCGCGCATCGGCATAACTATGGGTGACCCTGCCGGCATCGGTCCGGAAGTTGTTCTAAAAGCAGTTGCAGAAGATGAAGTTAGAAAAGTTTGCGTCCCCGTTATTATCGGTGACGCTCAGCTGTTAGCCCATACAGCGCGAACCCTCGACCTTCAAAGTGGCTACGACATTGTTCGGCGCGAAGAGCCATTCCCCGAAGAGTTTTCCGATCCAATCATCTACCACCTCGACAATATCAGCGGGTTCATCGAACCCGGCATCGAATCAGGTGCTGCAGGCAAAGCAGCAGCCGGTTACATTGAAGCCGCAGTTGAGTTGTGTGCTGCCGGCAATATTGATGCAATTGCGACAGCGCCTATAAACAAACGAGCGTTGTTTTTGGGTGGCTATAGTTTTCCAGGTCACACAGAATTCCTCGCCCACCTGACTGGCGCCGAAGAATATGCAATGGCTTTTGTCGCAGCCAACCTACGGATCGTGTTGTTGTCGACTCACGTTCCTCTATCACAGGCAATTCGAATGGTTGAACGTGATCGAATAGTGAGAGTAATTAACCTGACGAATCGGGAACTACAGCGTTGGGGAATCGAAAGACCGCGGCTCGCTGTGGCCGCTTTAAATCCACACGGAGCCGAGGGTGGCTTATTTGGAATGGAGGAGGCTTCAGAGATTGCCCCGGCAATTGAAGCGAGTCGCGGACTGGACGATATCAACGTTCAGGGTCCGTTTTCTGCTGATACAGTTTTCTTGAGAGCATCACGGGGCGAGTTTGATGCGGTTGTAGCTTGTTATCATGACCAGGCGATGATTCCAGTTAAGTGTTTGTCTTTTGGTGAGGCTGTGAATGTTACGTTGGGGTTGCCGTTTATCAGAACATCGGTTGACCACGGTACTGCTTTCGACATTGCCGGCAAAGGCCTGGCTGAACACTCAAGTATGATGGCAGCGATTAAACTCGCGGCGGACTTGTCGACACAGGCTGGGGAAAGTTGCCGGGCAGTGGAAGTTTGATCAGCGTGGCCGAAATGCTTTAGCTTGTCTGTAAGTTTAGTTTGAAGTAAGGCTCAGAATGAAGGATTCTTAACAGCATGGTTAATACTGACCCAAACAGTAAAGATGCACGGCGCATCCTTGTGGCGGATGATGATCCGGCAATCCTTCGACTGGTGGCGACAATACTCGAGAAAGAAAATTTCAGCGTTGTTTTGGCCCGTGATGGACGGGAGGCCTACAAGATTCTGCAAACCGATCCGCGCTTCACAGCGGCGATTCTTGACGTGGTGATGCCCCACATTTCGGGTCCCGAGCTTGTGAAGTATATGAAAACCGACAATCGGTTGATGCGCATTCCCGTAATGATGATGACTGCTGAACAGGATCCAAAGCTGTCGTCCGACAGTTTCGCGGCCGGCGCGGTGGTATTCCTACCTAAACCTTTCACGACCGCGCAACTTCAAATCATGCTTCAGATGTTGATTGGCAAACCCCAGGCTTGATTATTTTCTAATGCGAAATCACTCGTTAGTTCGGATCAGCTTTCTGTTAGTTTTGATTTTGTCTCTACCT
>JBKPQV010000267.1:0-9438 GCA_046734235.1 Acidobacteriota bacterium | reverse complement strand
TGAAACGCAGCAAAAATGAATTTGTAGCGATTTAGCCACAACGAAAGCAGTAGTATTCCCGCTATCCAAAAGACACGCTCAGCCTGCATCGAAGTAACTTGCCAGGGGTTCGTCTGGAAAAACGAAACGACGACAAGAACTAGCGAGATCAACGCTGAATAGTTAAACGTTTGTGAGATGATCTCAAGTCGGTTGCGCCGCGCTGTAACAACGGCCGCAGCCATACAAATCGATGAGTGGACCAGCAACGCAGTCTGCCACGGAAACGAATAGCCGGCGTCCCATGAAAATTGAGTTCCGAGACTGATTGCAAACAGGCAAGTGCCCACCCAGATGAAGGCTAAAAGACCATGACGCCAACCAATCCATAGTGCACCCAGCGTATAGAGAAAATAGATAATCCACGCGTTTTCAAGTTGGTTGCCCGCTAATGGTCCAAAAACCGAAAAGGCAAACAAACTTATTGCTGCAACTATGCAAGCCGAAGCCAGGTAACTATCGCTCTCGCGTTTACGCGCGACGTGCCGCAGCCACTCTGAGGCAACGAGAAACATAGCAAACGCGCCGAGTAACGCCTGGCCACTGCTAATATCGAGACTAATTTGGACCAAAGAGGCAACGCGGAGGTTCTGCCACCTAAGGTGACCTGCGAACACATGAAAGGAAACCAGGTAGGCAACAGTAAGGCAACCGGCGGCGAGTAAATGGGCAAATGGTAGTTCAAGAATGACTGCCAGTGCGGTGAGAATCGCAAAGTTTAAGATTGAGGCAGGTACAATGCTCGCAGGGTTGGGCCAGGCAAGAATCATTCCCGCCACAGCGATCATCAAACCCAATATGCCAAGTGCGGTTCCCGCAGTTCGAGACGCTGCCAGTTTTTTATCTTCAATGCGTCGCCAGATAACTGTTCCCGTCGCCAGCATTGGCACTCCCCAAAGTGAAACGAGGGGCGCGAGATACATCATCGACATATCAATCGGTCCCGACTTGTAGAGTAAGAGTCCAAACGGAAGCAGCGCAGCAAAACTCATCGCCCCTAACAGAGTGAACAGCATCGTCGTTTCTGGTTCATCGACCTTGCCGTCATGAAGAACACCCCTTAAAGCTAGCGCTACAGTTACCACGTAAGAAATAACCGGAAATGCACCAAGCAGGATCAGCGTTTCGGGTGAAGTCTCAAGACCAGCAAAGTGGCGAACTAATAATTGACCCACCGAAGAAGCCAACACTCCAGCGGCCAAAAGATGAGCACATCCAGGCGTGATGATGCGACCAGCAAAGTAGACCAGGCACAGGAAGATTGCTGGCGCTAACAGTTCACTCGCAAGGACCAGCGCACCAGACGTATCTCCTGACGATACAGCGGCTATCGCCAGAAAGTTTAGCGGGACAAGTAGCGTAGCAATTGTCAGGATGCCACGACTCGTTGTCGGCAGTTTCCAGCGATGTTCGGTATACATTCCGATACCGAAAAGAACGGCAGTGACAGTCGTAAAGATCAAAAACTTCAAAACTGGAATTTGAGAAATCTGAGACCAAAGGCTGACGACTAGCGCCGTCGAACACCCGATAATGAGTAATCCGCCGATGATTTCGCCCCAACGAATGTTGCTCTCTTCCATGAAGGAGTTGAGCATTTCGGAAAAAGAACGACGCGGCGCTCGAGGCGGTGGCGGCGGTGGAACAACTGGCGGCGGTTCAACCCCTTGTACTGGCTCTTCAATGTGTGGAAGAAAACTGGGAACCGGTTCAAACGGTGTTGCCACTTCTTCGGATTCATCAACAAATGAAACTGGTTGATGTTCTTCGCTTGGCCCCGTCTCAAATTTTGTCTCGTGTTTTTCAGGAGTACTGCTGTATACAGGTGTGTCTGAAACATTCACGGATGGTTCATACTCGGCCTTCAACCTGATGCGTTCACGATTTATGATGCTCTTCAGCGTTAAGAATGTTTCGCGATCCAGTTTGCCTACCTGATGGAATTGATCGATTTGATCCTCAGTAACACTTAGCTTCCTTAATGCCTGGCTTACCTGATCCGATTGCCTGGCTAGTCCACACTGCCCGCAGAAGGTCCAACTTGAACGCACTTCTGAATTGCACCCCTCGCAACGCCAACTAAGAATGTTTGATTGTGGTTTGTAAGCATCTGGTTTCGTAAAGCTCCCGATAGCCCAGCTACATAACAACCAGATGGCATGGCCAACTACGGTAACCATGACCAGGATAAATAGAAGAACGAATAACAAGATGATTAGGACTTCCATAAGTTCACCTGTTGTGCACTGCTGGCATCGGAGTGGGACTAGCCGAGGGTAAGGGGCGGAACGATATTAGTGTTCCCAATGTGAAAGTGGATTTCGAGAGGCGCTTGTTTATAATCTCCGCGCTCACGAAGACCAGGAGATATGAACAAAACGGTTGAAGTGTTTGCGTCTCTAAACATCGGCTCGAGGAGTACCTATCAATGAATCTCTTCCAGGCCATTAGTAGAAACAACGCCGCTTCGACGGCGATAATTCATGGAGGCCGCGAGATTTCTTATGCAGAACTTTGCTCGCAAACTTTGAGCACAGCGGGCGTAATCCGTTCGCTTGGTGTCAAACCTGGCGACCGGGTCGCCCTGCTCCTTGCCGACTCTCCTGAGTTCATAGCGGCATTCATCGCCATATGTTCGATGGGTGCAATCGCTGTTCCCATCAATATGGCGTTGAGGGCCCAGGATCAGCGTTCAATACTTAACAACTCAGGGGCTCGTTCTGCATTGGTGGAAGGCGAGGTCTGCAATAGTGTTCTGACAGATGCGAGTGAAAAACTGCATCAACTCCGAGATGTTGTCGTGGTTAATCGGAATGGCCTTGAAACTGGCGCAAAAACACTGTCATCTCTCATGGCGGAGGTGGCATCTTCTGAGGCTCCTGAATTCCCTGAACCTTCGGCCGATCAAGCTGCCTTTATTCTTTATACGTCGGGCAGCACGGGCGAACCCAAAGGAGCAGTCCACCGCCAAGACGATATCTTCCACACAAACAATTCTTACTGCGCTGAGGTGCTGAATGTGACCGCGAGTGATCGACTGTTTTCATCGTCGCGACTGCCGTTCGCATACGGCCTGGGGAACAGTTTCACGTTCCCGTTGTTGAATGGAGCAACAACGATTCTTTGTTCCGAGAAACCAGCGCCTGAAGTCGTCACGCGAATTTTTTCCGAAAGTAGGCCGACCATATTTTTCGGGGTCCCCGTCGTCTACAACCTTTTGTTAGAGCATCATCGCAATAGTCAGAAACTGGATTGCTCAAGTCTTCGCTTTTGTGTTTCGGCTGGCGAAGCATTGCCGGCGCATCTCGGTGAGGAATGGGAGAAAGAGTTTGGTGTTCAAGTGCTTGATGCCATCGGTTCAACCGAGATGTTGCACATGTTCATGTCAAATCATGAAAACGATGTTCGCTACGGCAGCAGTGGCAAACTTCTGAACGGATATGAAGCACGGCTGTTAGATGAAAAAGGCGCAGACGTTTCTCATGGTGAGGGCAACTTGTGGATCAAAGGAGCAAGTGCTGCAATAGGCTATTGGGAAAAACCCGAGGAGACGAAAAGGACGTTTGTCGACGGCTGGGTTCGAACTGGTGATTTGTATCAACACGACGCCGACGGTTACTGGTATCACATGGGGCGCAGCGACGATTGTTTCAAATCAAGTGGACAGTGGGTATCGCCCGTTGAAGTTGAAGGAGTTCTTATTCGTCATGAGGATGTAGCGCAGGTGGCGGTAGTGGAGGATTTTGCCGCTGATGGCCTTCCCTGTGCGTGTGCTTTCGTTGTTTGCCACAAGGTAGAATTCGACGAGGCAACTTTAGAAAAAGGTTTGGAAGATTTGGCCGCAGCATCGCTGCCGAGGTTTAAGAGGCCGAAACGCTACTTATTCGTAAAAGAACTGCCATACACAGCGACTGGTAAGGTGCAGCGGTTCAAATTGCGCCAGGAGTTGCGAAACCAGATGTGAAAAGATGAAACACACAATTTGGAAACCGTTGAGATAGCATCAGCGTGTAGTAAGTAACGAAGCGATCTTCAATACCAGAACAAAGTACAAAGAACAAATACCCAATTCCAAATGTCCAGCAAATCGATTCAAGAAATGTACGCGATTAACAACGCTTGCTTTGGTTGTGGCCCCGCAAATCCCAAAGGTCTACATGTTCGCAGCTTTCCCAATGGCGACGAGGTAGTGGCTGAATGGCAACCAAGTAAGGAGTATGAAGCGTTTGAAGGAATGTTGAATGGCGGGATCATCGGTACGCTGCTCGACTGCCACTGCAACTGGGCGGCCACCTGGCATCTAATGAAGAAGACTGGTGCGGACAGACCACCGTGCACAGTCACTGCGGACTATGCAATCAAACTTCTTCGCCCAACGCCCACCGATCAGCCGGTCAGACTTGTAGCGCGTGCGGTTGAATCAACCGATGATCGAGCAATCGTTGAGGGCGAATTGATTGCCCACGACAAAGTTTGTGCAACGTGCCGAGGAACATTTGTAGCTGTTAAACCGGGACACCCGGCTTATCATCGGTGGTAGGAAATGCGAATTAGAATAAGACCTATAGGACCGATTGGACCTATTCAAAGTTCAACCCAATAAAAAAGGAATTTATCCATTGCCATCCCTCCTTCATCGCCCGCGTCGTCTTCGCAAGTCTGACAGCTTGCGGTCACTGGTTCGCGAGGTACGCCTAACACGTGACGATTTTGTATTACCGCTGTTTGTTTGCGGAGGCTCCGGAGTCCGCCGCGAAATTTCTTCCATGCCAGGTGTCTTCAACCTGTCCGTTGATGAAGTCACTAAAGAAACGTCTACAGCGTTCGACGCCGGTGTACGCAGCATAATCCTGTTTGGACTTCCAGAAACAAAAGACGAATTAGCCAGCGGAGCTTATGCAGAAGATGGCGTTGTCCAGCAAGCCATTAGATCCATTCGTTCAGCTGTTCCTGAAATCGTCATCATGGCCGACACCTGCCTCTGCGAATACACATCGCATGGACACTGCGGCGTGGTTCGCGATGGCGAGGTACTTAACGACGAATCGTTGGAACTTTTGGCGCGAACAGCATTGAGCCAGGCCGAAGCAGGCGCAGACGTTGTGGCCCCTTCAGCAATGATGGATGGGCAGGTTGGAGCAATTAGGGAAACACTTGACGAGTCGGGTTTTGACGGGACAGCGATCATGGCCTATGCAGTAAAGTACGCATCGGCATTCTACGGCCCTTTTCGTGAGGCCGCCGATAGCGCCCCCGCGTTTGGCGACCGCCGCGCTTACCAAATGGATCCGCCTAATTCGCGTGAGGCGATGCGTGAAGCGGAACTAGACTACTCGGAAGGCGCAGACATACTGATGGTAAAACCAGCCACCGTATATCTCGACATCTTAAAAATGGTGCGGGATCGCTTCGATCTGCCGGTTGCCGCTTACCACGTTTCTGGCGAGTACGCCATGATAAAAGCAGCTGCCCAGAAAGGGTGGCTCGATGAGCAACGCGTGATGCTGGAAACGTTAACAAGCATCAAACGCGCCGGGGCTGACATCATACTCACTTATTACGCGCGCGAAGCGATCAAAGCGCTCTAAGATTTATCAACGCCGTATGCCTCTACTTTTCCTAATCCTCAACTTCCTACTGCTTTTCTTTCCGCAATTGCCCGGTGGATCTTGTGGATGTGAAGACAAGCCTCAAGTCAACACATTGGCGGTGGTGAATGGCACCAAGATCACCAAGGCGGAATTGGGTGTTGATGCACAAAACAAGATCAGCCAACTACAAGGAGAGGTAATAAAGGCGCGTGAGTCAGAACTGGACCGACAGATCAACCGTCTTTTGTTGGAAACGGAAGGACGCAAACGTGGCATTACCGCGCAGCAATTGCTGCTGCTCGAGGTTGTCGGTAAAGTTCCAGATCCTACAGAAGCAGAAATACAAGCGTTCTACGACGAACGAAAACAGGCGTTTGGTAAGGACCTCAAACGCGTCAGGCCTCAAATTGTTCAGTTCATAAGATCGGAGCGAGAGACCCTTGAAGCGATGCGACTCTCCAACTCCCTCAAAGCATCGGCGAATCTGATCATTAATATTCCCCGTGTTACTCCGCCTGCTAATGAACTTGAGCTATCTCGAGTATTCGCTACAGTCAATGGCCGCACGATCACCTCGCGAGACATCGAAGCCAGTTTGCAACCTCTTATTCTGAAAGTGCAGCAGCAAGTGTACTTAGTGAGGAAAGAGGATCTCGATTTGAGAATCAATGATCTCTTGTTGGATCAGGAGGCCAGAAAAAGAAACATTACCCCGTCAGCTTTACTAACCGGCGAAGTCCGAGGGAAGTTGCCAATAATAACTGATCAACAGGCTCGCTCTTTCTACGACCAAAACAAAGCAAAGTTGAAGTATGACTTTTCCGAAGTAAAGCTTCAGATCGTTGAATATCTAACTGCTCAGGAAGAACGTAAACTCGCTAATGCGTTTGCTGCGCAGTTGCGAGAAAACAGTGCGGTACAGATTTACCTTACGCCACCTGAGTCTCCCGCGTTTAAGATCGACATCGCTGATCAACCGATTCGGGGAAATCTTAGCGCCAAAGTTACAGTTGTGGAGTTTACCGATTTTGAGTGTCAGGCGTGTGCAAAAGAGCAGTTTGATTTTGAGAGACTTATTTTGGAATTCGGCGCGCAGGTTAGATTTGTTGTTCGCGACTTCCCATTGGCCCAGCATCCGAACGCTCTCCGAGCCGCACTCGCAGCCGAAGCCGCCCGCGAGCAAGGAAAGTACTGGGAATATGTTTCAGTGCTTTATGCAAACCAGTTGGCACTTCAGGATATCGACTTAAAGAAGTACGCCTCGCAGTTATCACTCGACCGGACACGTTTTGATGCGGCTCTCGACAACAAGACTTTCAACGGGAAGGTCCAACGCGATATTCAGGACGGGACTAAACTGGGGGTTTTCACCGTGCCGGTATTTTTTGTTAATGGACAGCAGGTAACGGATTATTCATACCAAAGCCTAAAAACGGCAATTCAGACGGCACTGAGCCGGTCTCACTGAAGGGAATCATCCTCTCTCCAAATGTTCGCAAACGAGCACGCAACCCTGTAGACTAACGCGGCTTCTAAGGTGATACCGCTGGAAAAGAAGGAACTGAAAATGCTCCGATTACCCGGCATTCAGCGATCTCGTCACAAAAAAAGCCTTTTTGCAGCGTCGAGTTTGTTGTTGCTGATCTCGTCGCCCTATCTTGCGCAGTCCGGACGAAAGGCTGCCAAGCCTTCGCAAACACCGGGCGCCATCCCACAAACTAACGAGGACAATACGGCCAAGCCTGGTGCGCGGGATCTTGTTCACAAGGTCAATTTGCTTGTTGGGAGACAGCCTACTTCCAAACACCTCCTGAGCGAGGACGCGATCTTTGAGAACTTCCTGAGTCGTCTAAACGAACTTAAGAATGTCTCCGCCACCTCGATTGGCGATATCAAACGTGACGACATAATCAAACGAGCTAAAACCGAGACTGACTCGATCGTTGTGCTGGTCCGATTTGACGTCGACAGTTTCCAAAAAGGTACGCTGATCCTGAATTCACCAGATCTTGATGTTGATGTTGCGGTGTTTGCGCCAGTTACTGGGCACGAAAAATTCAAAGGCAAGGTCTACTACAAAGCAATGGGTGGACCTAATGTCAAGAAAGATAACTGGCCCAATGGCACGCCAATCAGAATAACTACTGAAGCTGTCGGGGTGGAAGCCGCAGAGCAAGTGCGCGATTGGTTAATACTGGAAGACTTGAAGAAGAAAAACTAAGCCAGTTCGTCCAGCGCTGTCCCAAGTCGAACCAGTCCCTCCTCTAACTCCGCCGTATCCCCAGCAATACCAATTCGAAAGTGGTTAGGCATCTCGAAGAAAATTCCTGGCACTATTGAAGTTTCGTACTTCTTTCGTAGCAACCGACATAGATCCTCTGAGGTTCTCTTTACTAATCGAGGAAACATGACCGTGCCAAACTCAGGTCGCACAACTTCAAGATCTTCGCGCGTGTCGAGAAACTCGTTTAGTATTTTTCGATTTCGATCAAGAATCGCTTTCGCTCTTTCTGCGAGTCGCTCAATCTGTTGAAAAGCGAGAACGCTTAGTCGTTCCCCAGCGTGAACCGGAGTTGCGGCGAATAAGTCATTCAACAACCACATCTGCTTTGCTACATCAGGCGCAGCGATGATCCAACCACAGCGTAAGCCGCTTAAGCCGAATGTCTTTGTCAAACTATTTGTAATCACAAACTCGTTCCCGAGGTGAAAAGCAGTTCTTGGCTGCGATTCAAAAAGCGTTTCGATATAGACCTCATCGACAAGGACATGCGCGCCAATGCGACGTGCGAGTTTAGCTACAGATCGCAATGAATCGTCATCGGTCAATACCCCACTCGGATTATGAAGATTCGTCAAGACTATTAGGCGCGTACGTTCGCTCAACTGACTCTCTATCTCGTCCGGCTCAATCCGGAAACCTTTCTCGAACTTTCGTGAGAATCGTCTGATATTGGCGCCCAAATATTGAACTGTAGCCAACATTGGTTCATATGCTGGTTGTTCAAAAAGAACTTCATCGCCGGGTTTTACAAGTGCTGCCATAGCGAGATGGTTTGCGAAGCTTGTTCCCGCCGCAGTAACAATCGAATCCGTGTCAACCCGATAACGGTGTGCAATTGCTTCTACCAGCGGTCTGTACCCGTAGCCGCCGTCAGTGATTTCCAATTTTTCCAGAGAAACATCCAAATCGTTCAGCGATAGATTTGCCAAACCGCTGGTAGCAAGATTGTACTTTGCGCTCGAGCTCGTTTTTGCCCAATGCATGTAGGTGGAGCCCATTACCTGGCCACGTGTCGTGCTTGTCATCAACCTTGACTCCTCTTGCTCCAGAAAAAGTAGGCGGGAACTCCTGCAACCAGGATTGCCATACCGATAAGTGTATTACTCGGGTACCGAATTATTGTGTTTATGACCACAAGCCAACAAGCAGCAATAAACAATAGAGTCGTAAACGGGTGCCCCGGTGTGCGTGTCAATCCTGGTTTCAATGATTCTTTTCGTCGGAACACAAATACGCAGCAGGCCGTTAACCCGAAAAAGATGAAATCCATCGAGACTACATAGTTGAGAATCTGCTCATAACGACCCCAGAAAGCAATCACAATTGCGAACGCCCCCTGGAGAATAATCGCAACAATCGGAGCGCGTGTACGAGGATGAACGCGTGCGACTTGCTTGAAGAACAAGCCATCCTGGGCCATCGCAAAATAGACTCGTGGCGCCGTCAGCATACTCTGACTGAGGAAACCAATAGTTGATATCGCGATTCCAGCAGCGATGATTCGTGCACCCGCTTCACCCAGGG
>JBKPQV010000266.1:0-5609 GCA_046734235.1 Acidobacteriota bacterium | reverse complement strand
CGTGAGTTCCTAGCTCTCCGACGTGAGTTCCTAGCTCTCCGACGTCAGTTCTTACCTCTCCGACGTCAGTTCTTACCTCTCCGACGTCAGTTCTTACCTCTCCGACATCCGTTTTGAGCTCATTAATGCGTTCTAGGATGGTCTCGAGAGTAGGTTTGGTTTGCGCTTCATCTGAATTCATCTGACTCTCCTGTAAATGAGGCTGAGGACTTCCGAAATCTTAACTTCTTTTGAAAATCCTGCAAGACAAATGAGTCGTCAAAAACGGCTATTTTGTGACCAAAACGGCTATCGCGCCGAATTTGGCTCGTCAGCCAGTCAGCACAGGGTAGCGCTCTCTGTATTTGCAAAAATGCGTAGCCTTAAAGCACGTTAAGGTGATTTACAAATTCTTTCGAACCTTATCTCCGGGCCGAAGTCTCGAGTAATGATCAGAAAGAATCAATTACCCACTAACCTTTGAACAGGCACGCTTCTTAGGCTTCCAAAGGCTCGCTTGACACTGCTATAACCCGTTTGCTACTTTCGGCCGTCGCTTTTGACAACTCTTTTCACCCTTATTCAAAGCGATCTTAGGCGCGTAGCTCAGGGGTAGAGCACTACCTTGACACGGTAGGGGTCTGGGGTTCAAATCCCCACGCGCCTACCAATTTCCTCAGTAAAAGCACCACTCCAAGCAACCACTGCAAATTGAGCACACAATTTTTGTGTTTGCCTCTGGAGAGCTGCCAAGAGCGTGAAGAGGGCGCATTGCAGCGATATTCCTCTTCCATGGAAGGTGGCAATCTGCCCGGTGTTTCCCTATTTGTCTTCTACCATACAGCGGCGATCGCCATACGCCGTATCGAATGGCTTTTCCATCGATCGTGCATCCGCCTCAAGTGCTCTTTGATATGTTGCGTCCACGTCGCTAACATAAACATATCAGCAGGCTATGTTTGAACAAAATCAGCCCGCTGCCATGTTTTACACCAACGACATCAAGAGTGAATACGAGCGCATCAAGGCCAACGGTGGTCAGTTCACAATGCCGCCCACGGACGTGCCGGGAGCGACCATCTCGTTGCTGAACGATACCTGCGGCAACGTCATTCAACTAACCCAGCTAGCTCGTCCTTAAGGCGGGTGGGTCTATTAAGCAGGTTGGCCGCAGTGAGCCTACGGCCGCGGGGCGCGAACGGCATTTTTTTCGCAATGAACATTGATGTTAAAAAGGATGAAGATGCTGGCGCACGCATGACAATCACAAGAAATATCCTGCGCGAAATGAAAATAATGGAGCGCTGACAAACTTATGGCGACGATCCACAAAGAAATTGAAATTGACCGAAGTGAAGAATTTGTTTGGGATGCGATCCGCGACGTCGGGAACATTCATAAGCGCCTCGTGCCGGGCTTCGTAGTTGATTGCAGGCCGGAGGGCGACTGGCGAACCGTTACATTCGCAAATGGAATGGTTGTGCGGGAACTCATTATTAGCGTCGACGACAAGACCCGCCGCCATTCCTGGGCTGCTCAAGCGGAGTCACTCACTCACTACAACGCGTCCGTCCAAGTGTTCCCAAGTGGCGATAATAAATGTCGAGTTGTTTGGATAGCTGATCTGATGCCAAACGAAGCAGCCGAGCAGATTGGGAACATGATTCAACGGGGTTTGGAAACCATGAAGCGAACGCTAGAAAGTGGCGAAGAATAAATCTATGGCACCGCAAGCCAGAAAAACACCACCTCCAAAGGTAAAGACACTCGACTGGAGCCACAACCGCGATATGTGTATTCGAGTTCTTGAAAAGAAGACCGGCAAGGGACTTATAAACTGGAATGCCCGAATCAAAAAACAGAAGTTCGCGGACGCCAGCAGTCTGAAAGATTGGCTTAGGGAAGAAGGTGTAACCGGCTACGGAAGACAACTCCTAATCGAGGGGACTAAACCAAACGGACGCTTACAGCCGTCTAGCATTCACGAAACGATGAAACTTCAAATCAGCTTCATCAAACCTTAGGAAGTAGATTCGGAATCGATAGCGCGTAGGCGCAGGGCGCAATGATCGTCTTGAAAGGTTACTTCCACGATCCTTAGCCGTTTCGGGCGTGTTCGAGCCCAGGAAAACGCGGCGAATCTACATATCCACGTGGTGTCAGTTGCGGCACTGTCCTAATCTGAAATCTCCTCATCCCACATCGGTGTTTTCATACCTCGGTTGTCAAAACACGGTATCTGATTTGCTCATGTTTGGACAAACGAATAATTTGAAGTGCGGAGCTCTATCCAAATGAGAAGATCTCTTCCTATTTCTCTTGTGATGTTCCTTTTGACGAACTTTGGTGATGTATGGCGAGTTGCAGCAAAACCAATCCAGCAGGAGCAAGAGTCCGTCAAGGCCCTTACGAATCAGGACGTCCTTACGCTAGTAAAGTCACATTTAGCGCCAGACGTCATCGCCGCGCAGTTGGCGCAACGGGGCTGTGTCTGTGATATCTCTGCCCGTGAACTCCAACGTCTTAAAGCAGAGGGCGTATCTGATCAAGTTTTAGTTGCCATGATTAGTGCGACCAAACCGGCTTCGGTGGAGTCACTCACGGTAATAATTCCGGGCGGCACCCTCGTTGAAATCGAAACGGCCTATAGAATTAGCTCGCAAGAGGTTAAGCCTGGCGAAGCAATATCTTTTAAAGTCGTAAACCCGGTCCGGGTTGGAGAGAACACCGTAATAGCTGCGGGCTCAATTGCTACCGGACGTGTAGTAAAAGCCACCAGAGGCGGTCATTTCGGGCGGGCAGGGCGGCTCGCTTGGACCATGGAAACGGTCAATGCTGTTGACGATTCGAGAGTTCCTATTCAAGCAACCGGCCGACTGGTGGGTGATAGCAAGGGCGCAAAGGTAGCAACACTGGCGGTACTAACCGGGGCGGTGTTGTGGCCGATTGCTCCGGTTGCGCTACTGCATGGTTTCAAGCGAGGCGAGAATGCCTACCTCGCGCAGGGGCGCCGTTTCGAGGTCACCGTCAGTGCCGACACAAAGGTTATGCTAAGTAGCATTCGGTGATTTGCAAGTCGCTTTCATTTCATCGATACACCTCCGCTTCTTATGATCAATGGGAATTTCGGTTGACATGAACCGATGTTGAGAGTGAAATGGATTCGATTAAATTTTATTCGACATTATGCTTCACAAGGACGTACTGCACAGACTTTGCCAGGCACGAGACCTATTGCGGAACACCGACGACGGGAACTTGTCTATCCCGCGTGTTGCGCGAGAAATAGGGATGTCGCCGTATCATTTCATTCGACTATACAAAGCAGTGTTTGGCGAGACACCTAAGCAGTGCCAACTCCAGGCCCGTTTGGAGAAGGCGAAACATCTCTTAATCCTTACAGACTTCTCAGTCACCGATGTATGCATGGAGGCTGGGTTTTCCAGTCTGGGAACCTTCACTTACGTCTTCACACGGCGCGTTGGTGTGCCTCCAACTATTTACCGGCAGAACCTGCGCTCAATGATGGACGGCCGCGGAGAAATTCCTGCCCAACTCATCCCAGGATGCTTCTCTCTGATGGGCAGCCACTAAGAAAAAGTCCGCAACTTTTGAGAAACATCAAGCTTGAGTGTTTGTTAGAGTACCCGCAAGTCGATGCAGCACGGTTCTGTATGTTTCGGGATCAAAGGAGAGCTTTATGAAAATCAAACTGAATAGCATCTTTGTCGATGATCAGAACAAGGCGTTGAAGTTTTATACGGAGGTCCTGGGATTCAAGAAGAGCAAAGAAATTCCTGTCGGAGAATTCAAATGGCTGACCGTCACCTCTCCAGAGGGTCCGGCTGATGTGGAGCTTGTGCTCGAGCCTAATGCCAATCCCGCAGCCAAGCAGTACCAGGAATCAATCTTCAAGCAGGGCATCCCGATCACTGCATTTGAAGTCGATGACATTAAAGCGGAGTATGAGAGACTTAAGGATCACGTGATGTTCACAATGAAGCCTACGCAACAGGGGCCGGTAACCATCGCCATTTTTTCCGACACCTGCGGCAATCTGATCCAACTGTATCAGCCGTCAGTTATCACATTGTAATTCTTCGCCAACCTCACCAAGCTCCACCGATCCTGGCATCAATCACAAATGACTTGATCAGCCTTACGACGTAACGATAATTTAGTGTGCATGCAACGAGCGCGTAGCATCACCAACGTGGCATCCTGTTGTTTTTGGTTGGGATCCACAGAACCACAGGGCAGGAAGCAGCTACTCAGCGGCTAAGAGTGGCTCAAGACGAGTGGGAATATCTTGCGGGCGCAGGTCCAAACGCTGCCAGCATTTCCGTTGATCCTCAAAAGCGTAGGAACAAAATGTGCCATTTGGCCGCGAAGCGTTTGCGTTGGAACAGCACTTGGACCAGCTCGGCGCCAAAGGGTGGGAATTAGTGCAAATGAAATGAGGAATGCCGTGAAAGATAATCATGCGCCGCCCTCACAGTAAGTTGCTGAAGTTAAATACGAGACCTGATCACCGAAGGTTTGAGGTTAATGCCGAACTGGTGGTTAGTGTGTAATAAAAAAAACTAGTCGGGTTGATATTTTCGTTACTTTGGTCAAATATTCGATTGTGACTCGTTCCACACTAGCTATAGCTGAGAGCAAATCCCAACAGTTTGCGATCGTAAAGATCGACACGGTATTCGACTTTTACAAACCGAAGCCACCGCTTTCGAAGTTTGTGGACAGTTTTTGGATATACGAAGGCTACAAGCCGGAGCACAAGAGTGAACGCATTCTTCCGACCGGCACGCTCGAACTCGTAATCAATCTCCAGCAAAATGAACTGCTGTTTTACGATGGAGAACGTCGTGAAAGCTGCTCCCGTTTTTCGGGTGCCATTATTTCAGGTGCGCATGGGCGCAGCTTGGCTCCTGATACCGCGCAAGCAACCTGTATCATCGGAGTTCACTTCAAACCGGGCGGCGCCTTTCCGTTTCTCGGACTTCCGGCGTTCGACCTCGCCGACACGCACGTCGATCTGGAAACACTGGGTGGTCCGTCGGTCGGTCGGCTGCGAGAGCGACTTTGTGAGGCAACAACTTCTGTCGAGCGCTTTCACCTGCTACAGGAATATCTGTTGAGTCGTCTGGCTCACGGCAAGGAACAGCATTACGCC
Source organism: Acidobacteriota bacterium (assembly GCA_046734235.1). Lineage (GTDB taxonomy): Bacteria > Acidobacteriota > Blastocatellia > Pyrinomonadales > Pyrinomonadaceae > PSRF01. The sequence goes on along the minus strand of JBKPQV010000266.1, from coordinate 454 downwards.
GTTTCGGCAGCGCTGGAAATGTTTGGGAAGAATCATTCTGGGCCGATAGTTCGGGAGGCCGCGAAGCATCTTGGTCTAAGCCAGCGCCGGTTCATTGAGGTTTTCAAAGCGGAAGTGGGTATGACGCCGAAATTGTTCAGCCGGATTCAGCGGTTTCAGCAAATCAGGACTTCTATCCAACACAATCCCTCACCCAATTGGGCCGCGCTTGCCGTGGATCTCGGATACTTCGACCAGTCGCATTTGATACGCGAATTTGTCGAGTTCTCAGGCATTAACCCGACCGATTATTTAAATCTGCGCAAAAGCTTCACCGAACCCGACCACCAAGAGCAACGATCTTCCCCTTTTCGAAGTGAGGTCAATTTTATCCAATACGGAAACTCATCCGTTGCTGGATAATGGGCGTATGAAACGAACCTTGGCTCTTATTCTCGCCGTCTTGGTCGCGTCG
>JBKPQV010000265.1:0-11062 GCA_046734235.1 Acidobacteriota bacterium | reverse complement strand
CTTGCTCCAGGATGCTTTTGAGCAAGGTTTCAGCTTGATCGTAATGCTTCTGGGCAACAGCCTCCTCTGCCTTATGAAAAAGCTGTTCAGCTGCAGCAGGTCGATCATAGACGTCACCGGCTGAGATGACGGCAACCTTGTGTGTTTCGTTGGATGGCTATTCAACAACTTGCAATCAATCCAAAAAGAAAAACTTCCGTCCAAATTCATCAATTGGCTGTGGAAAGCTCTGCGAAATTAGGAATAACATTCTAATTTTTCGCAGGCAGTTGTGTTGAAGCCATGTTTGCTTTACAAAAATTTACGCTGGGCTTTTAACGAGGAACTTCAGTGAGTTTCAGTATGTCACTAATCACCGCGTCTGGAGTTACGCCGTCGAGTTCTGCCTCCGCGCGCAGAGTGAGTCGATGTCGAAGTACGGGCAGAGCGACATCACGCACGTCATCGGGAGTAACAAAATCGCGACCGCGAATTGCTGATAGCGCTTTGGAGCAAAGCAGTAAGGCTACCGCGGCACGGGGACTCGCTCCATAGTGAATAAACGGATGTGCCCGCGAGCGTCTAACAATGTCGACCGCATAGTGCTGCACCCCAGTTTCCATTTGCGCCCGGCTAACCTCAGCCCGGCATTGAATGATCGCATTCGGATCGGTAAGGGGGTGAATATCGACTTGATCCAAACGCTTCGAATTGAAGCCATCGTTCCACTTTGCCAAAACCTCTCGCTCTTCTGTTTCCGTAGGATAATCAAGCAATATTTTTAGTTGAAAGCGGTCGAGCTGCGCTTCGGGAAGCGGGTATGTACCTTCATACTCGATCGGATTTTCAGTAGCGAGTACGGTGAATATTCCCGGCAGCAGATGAGCCTCGCCATCGATAGTTACCTGTCGTTCTTCCATCGCTTCCAGTAACGCGGCCTGCGTTTTGGGAGGAGTACGATTGATCTCGTCAGCCAGCAGGATGTCAGTGAAGATTGGCCCACGTCGAAGATTGAAGTTCGAGGTTGCAATGTTAAAAACATTGGTACCGGTTATGTCGGAAGGCATCAGATCGGGAGTAAATTGGATACGACTATAGGAGGCGTTGATAATTCGCGAGAGCGTCTTAACAGTTAAAGTTTTAGCGGTGCCCGGGACACCTTCGATCAATGCATGACCTTCAGCAAGCACGGCGATAAGTATCTGTTCAATCGCGTCGTCTTGCCCGACGATAACTTTATGTAGTTCGTTTCTGATGTGGGCGACAGTAGAGGAGACGTAAACGGACATTAGTTTGCTTAGTTATTGACGGGGAATGATGTTAGAGCTTTGTGTTTGTACTTCGTTTCAGCTCAAAGTGCAAAGAAATCATGGACGATTTGTGCTTTGTACTTTGTGCTTTGTGCTTTGTTCTTTGTACTTTGTACTTTGTGCTTTGTACCTTGATTAAGGTGCCAGTTACCAAATACAAAGGACAAAGTACGAAGTACAAAGATTCATATCCTTTCCGCTGCCTGACGTGCATCGCGCGAACGCATCCTTAATCCCAACGAACGCTCAACCTCTCGTAATCGTCGAACAAGATCTACCGCCTGCCGCCAGTTTATTGGCGCACCGTTAATAGTTTCCTCACACTGTCTCATCAAAGTCTCAAGACTGTGAGCGTCAACTGATGAGCGCGCTGCCACTTTTTCAGCAACGTCTTTCCGGGAACTGTTGTAATCAACACCTGCATACCGTGCCAACACACGTCGCGTTCGTGAATAAATATTCTCCACTGCCAGATCGTAGGCCCGTGATCGTTCCTGTAATTCCGACATCGACGCAACAAACTCTAAAGAGGATCTTCTATCCACTTGAACGAGCGGTAATGGACGCGCAAATCGTTTTGCCCTGGTCCAGATAATCAACAACAGCAGCACCGCTATTTGCGCGGCAATTGCGAGGACCGGAGTCCCACTAAAATAACTGGCAAACTCGTTCTCATTAACCCCCTTGCCCTGGTGAAACTCATCAAATGCCACCATTCCATCAACACTGCTAACCAAATTGATGGCGAGCTTTAGATTGTCATTGAGGCTGATGCCATTGTTTGCCACAACGTACGGATCAGCAAGAAGAATGATTCTGCCTAAACCATATGAGTAATCAACAAGAAGAGCGCCCTCAGAATCTGCTACTTCAACGACTGGTGCCGGGGAATCCTTCTCGATCTTGGACTCGACATCACTCGCTCCTGGCAATTTGTGCTCTGGATGACGTGAGTCACTACCAGGTTTCAAGGCTGACACTTTCATGCGCGCACTAAATCGCGAAGGCATGACCGCCTGGACGTCTTGAGTTAGCAGTGTTGGCTGAACTGGCTTTAGCGCGGTCACTCCCGCGGTCATCTGTTTCGGATCTGCTGCATCTATATCAAGCGCCGGTGAGTCGAGTTGATGAGAATTCACCGCCCAATTAGCCGACTTAGGAATCAACTCTCCATCAAATGCCCTGTCAATTAGGACAAGTTGTCCTCCACGTCGCACCCAACCCAACAAAGAGGCGACTTCATCTTCGTTATACGGAATCTGTGTGTGGCCAATAACGACAAACGTAGTTACTTTTCTGCCGTCATCTCCTGACAATTTCTCAGTCGCCATTCGCCATCGCATGACCTTGTGACCCGATTCGCTAAGTAAGTCGTAGAAGGCGCGCGTGCCGGTTGGACCAGAGTGATATGTGGAACGATTTGCGGTGAACTCCGAGTCGTTGACCTTTTGCTCTTTTACGTAGGTAACAGTATTGAGAAGGACAAGTAGTCCTAAGATGATTACGATAGTAAGGATGATCGTTAATCGTTGACGCATAAGCTACTGGCCTGCACGCAGCGCCGCAAGGTAGGCGGATTTGAAGTCTTGCCAATCTGCAGTGGTGCTTTCCGCAAATCCGTACCAGTGTCGTTCAAAACTGTTTGTGAGCCCGCTCATATTGCTATAGAGCGCCGGCAAACCACTGACGGCGCGGAGGTAATCGCGATTCGTTTTATGTTGGGCCAGGCTGATCACTTTGCGATCGCCAAGCTCAACCAGGAGAGCAATGTAGGCTTTTCGAATCGCCGCACGAATTTCACCACCTCGAGCTAAAGTTTCCGCTTCCGCTAATAGATCGGTTGCGGACGCATCGGGTTCCAATTTCTCTCCAAGAACAACCCGGGGTTCGACCCGTTTCTTCCCAGTTGTCTTTCGAAAACTGCCTCGAAAATGGCGGAACACTTTTAGCAGTGCAAATGTAATCACGGCTAAAGCGAGGACAACCACGAGAATCTGGGCAACGAGGGTAAGTGGACTGCCCTTGCTCGCACTCATCGGTTTAGGCTGCGGGAGAAAGCTAGCCAACCAGCGAAAGAAACGATCGAAAAGTCGGAACAAGGCGCTACCTTGTTTTCCTTGCGGCGCATAATCTGAGCGAGAAAGGATCTCTCCAAGTTTTTGCTTGGCTTCCTCCTTAGATAAGGAGTCTTTCGAGCGGGCATTTTCAAACTCGTCTACTCTTTGCTCAAGCGCCCGGAGACCTTCAATCAACTGCTTTCGATTGCTCTCTAGTTCACCGTCGGATACGGTCTCTAATTCATTCAGTCGCTTATGAAACCAGGAATTGTCTACCTCGCAAACTGATCCAGGCTGAGTGATTGATTGCTTCGCAGGGACTAGATTGCGAACTGCGGCAACGGTTTCAGTCAAACGATGACGATAGTTCTCCGCAGTTTCACTTGCTTCTTTTTTGCCCAGCGTATCGAGTGCAGTAATAGCTTTGTGCAAATTATTCCGGTACTCGCCAATCGAGATTTCCTGAGCCAGACAGGGAATGGCGAAGCATAAGAACATCAGTAGCACCAGGCTACGCAGAAAATTTACGTAGTATCCAGGTGCCAGGTTTTGTCGTGCTGTTATCAACTTAAGTTCAAGACCCTGCCCGATGCGGCAGGCGGTGGCGGCGGCATGTTACGAACGGTTTTTGACAATGCTGGACCAAACGGGGAAGCCACTGGCTGATCGGGAATCTCGGGTAGTTGTTGGGCCGCCAACAACTCAATGTCGTAACCTTCGTGACGAACGCGTTCATCAACGTACAGAAGCGAGAAACCAAGCATCCAAACCGGGGTCAGCAAAATAGAACTCAAAGTCACGAGAACGCTGTAAGTAATCTGGTACCACGCCGGCCACTGAGCCTGGACCATCGGATTTATACCACTTAGATATCCATACCAGCCTAAAGGAACCAACAGAATCATCATTGCCGAGTAGGTTGCAAACGTCGTAAACAAAGTCATTGCCATCAACCGGCGAACGTTTCCATGGGCAATCGAAAAGCTACGACTAAACGACTCAAATACTCCTTTGCCCTCAACTAACATCACTTGTGGAACATAGGCAACACGACCTGCAATGAAAAAGAACAACCATAGCAAGACTCCGGTTGCGCCCGCGCCACCGATCACTCCGATGACGACCGCAAACCAAACCGGTGCAACACTGGCGAGCACGAAGCAGCCAAAAAAAATGACAATCAATATGGTGTACCAGGTACCGAAAGCTAAGCCCGAGAAAATCGATAACCAGATCAGAACAATAATTGAGGCAAGAACCAAACCCCAAAATCGAGCTCGAACAGCCTGGTAAGCGGCCTTGGCTGAAACAGGGTCATTATGAAGTAGATGAGCAACGAGATTCCGTGTCGATCCGCCCATTACAACCAAGGTAAACAAGTGACCCGCAAAAAATATTATCCCGCCACCAAGCATCAATAGGAAATTCAGGACCACGTCAGATACTTCTGGTGCTGTGAATAGGGCCCTGAAACCGACATTAGCCAGAATGCCGCCAAGAGCCGCGATGATTACGGGAAGTGCAGCAGTTCGAATCAGTACAAAGAGGTGGCGTCGGTAAAGACGAACGGCGCGGTCAATGAGGTCACCTGCTCCGAGAGGTGCGAGGGACAACTGTCGTACAGTTGGATCTGGCATCGTCTACTTGGTCAATATAGCAGAGGTTTGCCGGAGAAGTTCGTTACAGAAAACTTAGAATATCGGTCCCAGTTCTAAATTCCGATACACTTGCCCGGTCCTACCTTAACAGTGTCCTCTTCAGCGAAAGTCTTTACGTTCCAGGCTGGTCGCTTCCAGACAGTGCCATCCATATATTCGATCTTATTAATGATGATTTTGTCTTTCCGCTCCAGGTTGGGTTTGTCATCAGGCTTGTTTGCGTCGACAACTCGAGCAGGCGCGTAAGGACTGTAGAGATCGAAGTCTTTCTTTTCGCTTGGCTTCGCGTTAAGGACACAGAAGAACTGCCGGTTCGATGGATCGCTTTCATCGGTCGGGCGATATTCCCAGGCAAAGCTCTTCACAGCTTTTTCGCCGTTGTTCTGAACCTGGATTCGATAAAAATAGATAGGAGAGGATTTCTTTGATGAGAGTTTGGCATTCATTTCACTGATTGCCATCTCAGCACGCCTTTCTTGTAGATCACGATTGTTCCTCGCAGCTGAAGGTTCGTTCCTTGGAGATTGATTAATGTGAATGGGTTCATTCATCGGCGCGTCCGGTTCCTGGACCGGTCGTACCATCCCACTACCAGTTTCCTGTTTACCACAGCGAAATTTCAGGATAGCGAGATCGGGCGCGGTCGAATCGTTTTGGGGAATGAAGAACAGTGAAAGTAATAAAGCAAAGAGCCATAGCGTTTTCATAACTTCTCCTATAGCAACTTTTAAAACTCACAACAATCAAGCCAAAGCCTTTTTCATTCACATCTTTGGGCCAACGGCTTCTGCCTGATCGAAAGGGGAATCAAACTTGAATTCCGAAAGTTCTATTTTCCAATTAACTAACGCCGGTCTAATGTCTGACTGAATCGTTAAGTCAAACACATACGTATGAGGCAACGTTAGGCCTTGTTCGTCTTTGAAATTGGAGAACTCCTCGAAAGCCACGATTCGTGCGTTTGTTGCCCGCTGTTCTCGCGGTGCCGGTAAACCTTGTGTCCCGCCAATTCGTTGCTGATCTGTGGCGTAAATAGTCTGGTTGTATTCGGTGCGCACGTGGCGGAAGGTTTCCGGATCAAAGTAAAGCACTATCTTCATCTCGGAGCCTTTGTGGGGAGAATACTTCATTGCAATCAATTTTTTGCCGCCGACATCTTTAAGACCATTGTTCTCGAGCTTTGGATTTTTTTCTTTCGCATTTAGCAGGGGCCAGGCTTCCGACAGCGTTCCTCCAATGAGACCTTCTTTGATCAGTCCTTCATACGCGGAAAAGAAGTTTTCCAGACTGGTACGGCGACCCGGGCGAAACTGACTTACCGCAGTCTTGTTGCCGTCAAACTTAAACCACGTAGGATTTTCTTCGGATTCAAACTTAAGCTTGATCAGATTCATCCCACCTTGCGAGGCGAGTAGTGCTTCACCCTGCGCTTGACCACTCCCCCCTTCTTTTACGCTTAAGACGCAAAGACCTCTGAGTCTCGTTCCATGAACGCGCGCTCGCGCTTCGGCCGAGCCAATTGATTCAAGATGTTTTGTGATTACTTCTGCCGGTGCGAGTTTGGTATCAGCATTAACCCGAGCACAGAGCGCGACGCCTGCAAACGTGAGTAATAGAAGGGCGAAAACGCGAAAGGAAATTTTGGCAGACACGATTGGCCTCCGGGGCTGTGAAAATAGGGATTCCTGGAGAGAATCGACAGCCTACTTTAATGAAATCGCTCTCGCTTACGCAATAAGAACAAACCGGGCGTCATCCATAAAGGACAACGCCCGGGCACAGGCTCTATTAGAGCCATTCAGGTGACTAGAATGTGAATTTCCAGGCTAGCTGGATGATTCGGTTATCGAACGTGCTATTGATTTTACCGAAGTTGGTACTATCAATATCGAGTGAGTTCGGCACCGAGAAGTTTGTATGGTTGAAGACGTTGAAAGCTTCAAGTCGAAGTTCGAGACCGAGCCGTTCCTTGAATCGCGTCCTCTTAATTAGGGCTGTATCCACGTTCCAATAGCCGGGGCCATCGACTGGCGTCAGACTAAGTTGGCCGATCGTGCCCGCGGTTGGGTGCGTGAAGAAAGCTGGGTTCGCGCGTCCGTCCGTTCCAATCAGCGCTGGATCAACCAATAGTGGAAGACCGGTCTTAGGATCGTGGAAAAGACCTACGCGATCCTGGAGCTCTGTGATGCTAAGCGTTGTGTTCGGAGTGTTGTTACCGGAACGCGCCGATCGATTTAGAGTCCCGCGAGCGGAAACAAACGAAACTGGTCTTCCGGTTCTGAATTGCATGATAGTGCTCACCTGCCATCCACCGAAGAGTTTTCCTTTGACTCCACCATCCGTCAACCATCTCTTTCCAGGTCCGAGGGGCAGTTCATAAACCGCGTTGGCTTTAAGTACGTGCTGGACGTCCTGGTTATTTCGCTTCTTTTCCTGAGCATCTCCCTGAGCGAGATCGAGATACGGAAGGAACTCAGCTTGAGCTTGTTCAGCGTTTGTGAACGCTTTACTCCAGGTGTAATTGACCTGATAAAACCAGCCATTGGTAAATCGCTTGCGGATTTCGGCCTGGAGGCCGTGATAGTTTGACCAGGCAGAACTACCAATGTAGTCAGTGGCCAAAGCATTCCTATTAGCTGGCAGGAAGAACTCGGTACCTAATGTTGCAGTGTTTGGACCAATTCGGAAATTTGCCAGGCACTGGTTAATTGGGTTCTGAATAAAATAGGTGCAGCGTGCGTTCAAGTAGTTTGAAGCAAGCTCGCCGACCTGTCCTTGCTTGATCAGATTCAAAATGGTGGCATTAGTCAGGTTTCCACCAGCTCCAAGTTTCGGGAAGATCGTTAGGGCGACGCTACCTGGAATGGCATTGTTGAAATTTGCGTTGGTGCACTTTTCGAGAGGGGTTCCAGATCCACTAAGTGTAGCTCCCTGGGCAGCACAGTTCGCCTGGGCTCTTAGGAAGTCTTGCAAGAAACCGTTCTGGAAAATTATCACCTGGTTGGTGTCGAGACCGCGGGTCAGTTGGATCCCTCGATTACCGACATAGCCAATTGATAGGGCAGTATCCTTAAAGATTTCCCGTTCAATTCCAAGGTTCCACTGCTCAGCATATGGAGTCTTTAGATTGTACTCAGTGGTGAACAGCGTAGGCGCCTGACTGATCGCCAAATTCTCTTCAATCGTTCTCGGCACCTTAAAGATAGGTGTTGAGAGAGCTCCGATTCCAGTTGAGCTAACCGTTCCGAATTGGTCAACTGTTACCGTGGAAGCCAAACCAGCGTTGCCCCCAACCGATGAGTTGTTGAGCACAGTTGCATTGTTGTCGATCGCGTAAGAGATTGCGAAGCCTCCGCGAAGGGAAGTCTTCCCACTCTTGAACGGATCCCAAGCAAAACTGAAATTCGGAGCAAAGTTGTCGAAGTCTTTAGCCACGAACTGGCGGCTAGTGCCTTTACCCGCAAAGTCGAGAATCGCTTTTGGATCGTTTAAGACCGCCAGAGAAGTATTTTGCGGCATCAACCCTAATCCGTCACGCTCTGTAACTGGAGCAATGTACTCCCAACGTAGACCGAGGTTAATGGATAGGTTTTCCTTTATCCGCCAAGTGTCTCCCCCATACAGTGCAAAAGTTTGATAATCAAGGTGGCGAATAGATCCGAGGCCACGTTGGAATCCGGATGAACGATCCCGGATGTTAAATGTTTGAGATCCTGAGGCCACTGCACCAGAAAGCACGGCCAGCTGATTGGTGGCCGCTGTGAACTGCGTGCTGGAGAGGCCACCTGGGAAATTCGTTGAATTATTTACGAGCGGATTAATGTTCGTCGTGGTGTTGAAACCAATAGTGTACTGCGGAATGATCCCGCCATCATTGAAGTTGAGGATCCGGACCCATCGCACTGTTGTTCCGAATTTAAAGACATGTGCGCCATGAACCCATGTTGCATTGTCAATAAAGTCATGGTTACGCGGAGCGCGACCTTGTTGGAGGAAGTTTTGGATTGGATTAGTGATGAATGGAACATTCGTACTTACATTCGGAAATGCCAGACGATAACCCTCACTAAAGTCCTCACGATTAAAGAACAACGGAGTGCTCGACGAAAATCCGAAACGAGCTTCGTTGGTAATGTTTGGCGTTAGCGTAGCGATGTATGCCAGCGCATAGCGTGGGCGGTTAGATTCCTGTCCGCCACCCGGTAAACCCGGGAACTGCTCACCGATATCGTTCAACTGAACGTCGTTTGGCAGTTTCGAAAGAAAGTGTGAGTAGATACCTTCAACTCGGTGCTTCGAATTAATGTCATAGTCGATTCGGAATCCAATATTTCTTCCGGTGCTGCCGTTCGGTGTGTTGAAGCGAAAACCGCCAGTGTTTCTTGAATCACCCACAGATGTGTTGTTTGAGGCTGGTGTCAAAGCAAGCAGCTCAGCAATGCGTGGATCGATTGTACGACCGGTCATCGTCAACAAGTTTACTGTGTTCAGCTGGTTGTTGTCGGTTCGAACATAAGTAAAGTTCCCCGTTCGGGCACCAGCCAAGAGAACAGTGCGGTTCGGAGTAAAGTCTTGTTGGGTATCGGTGTATTCATAGAAGAAGTAGAAGAACAACTTGTTCTTCTCCATCAGAACTGGTCCACCCTCGCCGAAGCGCGGCAGCGCAAAGGGACCGCCCACGTTGAAACCGTATTGATGCTGCAGGAGCTTGGGCTTCTTAATGTTATTGGCATTGTTGAAGAATGCGCTGGCATCAAACTTATCATTTCGATAGTAGTCGTATGCCTCGCCGTGATAGCTGGTGCCACCACGTGGAGTCGTGAACTTCACTTGGGCAATTCCAAGGCCTTCGTCTGGTCCAGCGTTCTGCGTCGTCAATGTGAATTCGGCTACACCAGCCACACTCGGAGTGTTAACACCGAACAGTGAGTCAGTACGCACGAGGTTATCGTTGATTTCGATTCCGTCCCAAGTGATATTTGAGAACGAACCTCTCAAACCATTAATCACCGACTGTCGAATGTTCGTGTTTGTGTTAACGCCCGCTAAACCGCCTGCGATATTGATCGGGTTGCGGCCATTGAGCGGGAGATCCTGCACCTGACGCACATCAACCACGGTTGAAAGCTTCGCGTCTTCAGTGCGAATCAGTGATTGCGCTTCAGAAGCAGTCACAGAAACTGTTTCGGTGACTCCACCAGGCTCAAGTGTTACTTCGAGCACTACGGGTACGTCGACGTGCACTTCGATGTCGTTGATCTGCGTCTTCTTAAAACCAGATCCTTCTGCACTTACCGCGTACCTTCCAACCCGAACGTCTGTAAAGGTGAACAGCCCTTGATCGTTCGTTGTTGTCGTGCGCTCATCCTTGGCATTGATATCCAAGAGAGTCACTTTGGCACCCGATACCACGGCACCGCTTTGGTCTTTGATCGTACCGCTAAGACGCGTGCTCACCGTTTGGGAGAAGGCTGAAGAACCAAACGCTGCTACGAATACTAAGCTCAGTAAAACAGACCATAGGGAGGAAGGGCGTTTAGGGAGGGACTTACTGACTAAGCGAATAAAACTAAACTTGCAGCATCTCATTTATTCAACTCCTCCTAAATTAGATTTGAGGCGTAGACAAGCCCGGCGTAGGAACTCCTTTGCCAAGGACTAGTCCAATTCAATACTTGATTTCACTGTCGGTGTTTTAAAAGCGAGAAAGTGCTGGAAAGGGATCAGAGCAATAAACGTTCCGCCAAAAAATTGGAAATGTATCCAAAATTATCGTGGCTTTTTGAGCCTGCTGAGTTTTGAGGATGTGAAAATTTGGATAATCTACGAATAATCGGATAGCCGGAGTGGTAAGACCACTTTGAGATGTCCGAAGTTTTGACTGGATTTCGAGGTTAGGACAGGCGACGGTTGAGCGGAAAGCACTGGCAACAATAGGCTGACCCAAAGGAACTTAGTATTCCAACTTCCCTTCGTACATCATGTCGCTCACTTTATAAGTAACATTGAATTTAAGTTGCGGTGTGAGCTCGCAATAAAAACGAATCGTGCCACTATC
>JBKPQV010000264.1:0-11546 GCA_046734235.1 Acidobacteriota bacterium | reverse complement strand
ACTCAGTTGGACATTAACGCCACCAGCTGCGTTAGTGAGAATCACAGTTTTTACGCCGAGTAGTTTAAAGGTGCGAATTGGAAAAGTTACTTGTTCAAGTGAATATCCTTCGTAGAAGTGCACGCGGCCTTGCATAGCAACTAGCGGAACTTCATCAACTTTGCCGATCACCAATTGTCCTGCGTGGCCTTCGGCAGTTGAACGCGCAAAACCAGGAATATCTTCATACGGGATGCGAACGGGTTCTTCGAAGTCGTCAGCAAATCCGCCGAGCCCGCTTCCTAACACAAGGGCAACTCGTGGAGACTCTTGTGTTCGCGAACGAATTACCCGCGCGGCATGTTCAGCCCGCTCATAAAGCCCTGTGCTCGCAACTTGCTCTGTCATGTAATAAAACTCCCCTGCTCTACTTTTCCTTCTGGTATGGGATACCCAGCGCCTTTGGAGGCTGCGACGATCCAATAAAACCCGCCAGTACAATTATGGTCAGAACATAGGGGACCATTTGTATAAACTGAACAGGAATATCCTCACCTGAGGGTAACTTTATATTGCCCTGCAGTACATATGAAACTGCCTCAGTGAAGCCAAACAGCAGACAGGCGAGCAAAGTTTGCACCGGCCGCCACTTGCCAAAAATCAATGCCGCCAAGGCGATGAAACCACGACCCGCTGTCATATTGCGTGTGAACAACGACGATTGACCAATAGAGAGATATGCCCCTCCCAATCCAGCCAGCGCTCCAGCAAGCAACACGCCCCAATAGCGTATGCGGTTAACACTGACGCCTGCCGCATCTGCCGCCTCCGGCTTTTCACCTACCGAACGCAGTCTGAGTCCAAAGGGCGTTCGATATACAACGTACCAAGTCAACCCAACCAGAATCAGAATCGCAAGCGCAAGCAAGACCGGAGATTGCGGCAACAAATGATCTTTCGGAAGCTGCGGGGTTGAGCCCGATGATAAGAAAAACGCGCCACTGAGAAATCCAGGAATACCTAACATCAAAATGTTAATTGCCGCTCCACTAACCACCTGATCCGCTTTGAACTTTATACAAGCAACAGCATAAATCGCGGCAATGAAAACACTCGCCGCAACCGCCGCCAGCAAGCCAATCCAGGGACTCGCATTACCCATTCCTAATTTTGTATCAGCGGCATAAGTTACGGCTGCTGCTGTAAAGGCGCCGGCCAACATCTTTCCTTCAAGCGCGATATTAATTACACCTGATCGCTCCGAGAACAGACCACCCAAAGCAGCCAGAACCAAGGGCGCAGCAAGTCGAATTGTGGATGCAATCAGAGATAGTGAAAAAATGTCTTTCATTTGTTGACCCTCGACTTCCCAGTCAAGTTGGTTCTACCCATCAACCATTTGAAGAATGCTTCGGCGGCAACAAAGAGAATAATGATTCCCTGCAGAACTTGGACGATGTCTTTGGTGACATGCTCCGAAAAACCGTCCACGTAAATTCCACCGTGTTGTAAGACAGCAAATAACAACGCCGCGAGAATTACGCCAACCGGGTGATTTCGGCCCAGCAAAGCAACCGCGATCCCTGTGAAACCATAATTGTCGGAAAAGCCGTCGTAATATCGATAGCGATAGCCCATAACGTCGTTGATGCCAACCATACCTGCGAGGGCTCCTGATACTGCCATCGCCAGCACAATCTGTTTTCTGATCGAGATTCCACCGTACTCAGCGGCTGATGGATTACTGCCAGTCGCGCGAATCTCAAATCCCCACTTTGTGCGCCAGAGAAACAGGTAAACCAGCAAACACGAAATGAGCGCCAGAATAAATGCAAGATTTAACGGAATCCGCTCCGGTAAACCGGGAATGAACTTACCCAACCGCGCAATGTGAGCTCCATAGCCAATCATTGACGTTTGCAAAATCGGATCGCCTGGTACTTTGTAGTGGTATTGGGTGAGGTAACTGACCAGCCCAACCGCGATGAAGTTAAGCATGATTGTGTTGATAACTTCATGCGAACCAAATCGCGCTTTCAAGACGCCAGGAATCGCACCCCAAACTGCACCTGCGAATATCGCTGCCAGACAACACATCGGTACCAGCAGCCACGCAGAAACATTGGCAAAAGTAATTCCGACCCACGCTGTCGCGAAAGCAGCGATATATAGTTGGCCCTCGGCACCAATGTTAAATAGACCACAGCGAAATCCCACCAGTACGGCCAAGCCGGTAAAAATCAAAGGCGTCGCATGAAAGAGTGTGTAGCCAATTCCATCGGGCCAGGAGAATGCGCTGCCAAGCAACAAACGATACGCAACAATCGGGTTGTCACCGATCAACAGGATCAGTATGCCACCAACAATGAAGGCTCCGATTACTGCGATGAGTGGGAAAATGAGTTGGCGAAGGAGGGATGTCATCTATGGTCTTTTTGTGTTTGGTCTTTGGTCTTCGGTCTTTGTTGCACGAATAGGACCTATTGGACCTATATGACCTATTATTGGTCCTATTGGTCGTATAGGTCCTATTCGTGCAACAAGACCTAAAACCAAACTCAATGGCCCCTGGTCATCAATAATCCAATCTCTTCAAGCGTCGCAACTTTCGGGTCAACCTCGCCGACAATTTTTCCTTCGTGAATAATCAATAGACGATCGGCAAGACTGGTAACTTCTTCCAACTCAGCCGAGACAAGTAGCACGGCACATCCAGAATCACGAAGTTCTACGAGCTTGCGATGAATGAATTCGATTGCTCCGATATCAACGCCTCGCGTAGGCTGCGATACAAGGAGTAGTTTCGGATTTACATGAAACTCTCGACCAATAATCAACTTCTGCTGATTACCACCTGAAAGAGCCTTTGCCGGCAATTCCGCGTTCGGTGGTCTAACATCAAAGTGTTCGATGATCTCTCCAACTCTCTTTTGAATGGCCTCATCGTCGAGGAATATCCCGCCGACCGCAGCGGCGATTGGTGGACGGTAATGGACACCAAGAATGGAGTTCTCGGCGAGAGTGAAATCAAGCAGCAATCCTCGGCGGTGCCGATCTTCAGGTATGTGTGCAATCCCAAGCTCTCGGCGCGAACGCGCCCCCAACTTCGTGATGTTCTTTCCTTCGAAGTTAATTTCACCTGAGAGTTTTGCGGGTTCCACCAATCCGGCCAGAGCCTCGATCAGTTCTGTTTGACCATTGCCTTCAACACCCGCAATGCCAACAATTTCTCCCTTACGCACTTCAAATGAAACGCCCTTAATCGGTGTAGCGCCATCGCGTGCTGTTACGGTGAGATTCTGCAAAACAAGTTCTGGACCAGCGACCTTTGCCTCAGGCTTTTCAACCCTTAGGAGCACCTCCCGACCAACCATCATTCGAGCGAGCTCGGCTGCGTTTGTATCCTTGGTCTGTACTCTGCCTACGACTTTGCCGTCACGCATTACAGTGACCTCATCGGAGATCGCCAAAACCTCGGAGAGCTTGTGAGTGATTATGATTACAGTCTTTCCCTGTTCACGCATGCGGCGAAGAATATGGAAAAACTCTTCCACTTCAAGGGGAGTCAATACGGCTGTCGGTTCGTCGAGAATCAACAAGCGGGCATGACGGAATAACGCTTTGAGAAGTTCGACTCTCTGCTGTTGACCGACTGAGAGGTGTTCGATTACTGCATTTGGATTTACTGCAAGCTTGAACTCTTCGGAGAGTTTTCTGATTTCCGCACCAGCAGTTTTTAGATCAAGAGCCAGAGCAGTACCAGGCTCAGAACCCAGTACGATGTTCTCCGCAACCGTCATTGGTTCAACCAACATAAAGTGCTGGTGGACCATACCGATTCCTAAGGCGATTGCGTCGTGTGGTGATCGGATCTCGCGCACCTGACCGTCTACCAGAATTTCGCCACTGTCAGGGGTATAAAAGCCGTATGCGATACGCATCGCAGTCGACTTCCCCGCCCCGTTCTCACCAACAATCGCATGAATCGTCCCCGGCTTTACGACAATGTTGACATTGTCGTTAGCTTTGACGGCACCGAAGGTTTTGGAGATTTGTCGGAGTTCGAGCATTGGGGCGTTTGGTCTTTGGTCTTTGGTCTTGGGCCTTAGGGTCTTTTGGATTTAGATTTTGGACGTTGGCCGATATCTAAGGGTACCTATCGCCCCTAAGTAAGCATTAAGCCTAGGGGTAAGCTCGTCAACAATCCTACTTAGTCGGTCGACCTGATCTTGCTTCAACAAGTTTCTCCGGTAGGCCCGCCTCAACCAATGGCGTGTCTCGTATAATGATCCTCGCGAAATTTTCAAGAAGCGCCGAAGCTCCGGGTCTGTTCCACGACCGCTGCCTTCAGCAATGTTAGCCCCGATACTGTCTGCCGCCTTTACTATTTGAATTCTGATTGTGTTCCTAGCAAAAAAGTTCCAGCGAAGCACAATCCGCCAAATTTCGTCCGCCAAAATCTCGGACAGACGATATATGTGAAGATGTACAAAGTTAGTCTTTTCCATCTTGGGTTCTCCTGAGGAAAGATTGATAAGACCGAATCATGAACAAAAATCAAAGACCTAAGACCAAAAACCAAAGACCAAAGATCTAGTTCCCCATCGCATCCGTCACCTTGATCTCGCCAGCGATGATCTTCTTCTTAGCTTCTTCAGCCTCTTTGATCGCTTCTTCCGAGACAAGGCTCTTGTTGTATTCATCCATCGCATAGCCAACACCATCTTTGTCCAAGCCAAAGACGTGAAGACCTGGTGAGAAGCGATGATTGAAGACTTCCTGAACGATGTTGTAGACCGCGTTGTCGACACGTTTCACCATGCTGGTTAACACAAACCCGGGCTTCACCATGTTTTGGTTTGAATCGACACCAATCACAAAGTGCGTCGCCCGCCCGTTCTGCATCCCCTGTTGCTCAACCGCATCAAATGCACCGAGCCCGGAGTTACCGGCCGCGGTGAAGATCACATCTGCGCCTTTGCCAATCTGCGACAATGAAAGCTCTTTCCCCTTACCTGGATTGTTCCAAGCGCCATCGGTAAAGCCAACATAGCTCTGAATCACTCGGATGTTTGGATTAACTGACTTTGCACCTTCTTCGTATCCCTTCTCAAATCGATGAATAAGACCAATATCCATCCCACCAAGAAATCCGATGGTTCCCGTTTGAGAAGCTTTTGCTGCGAGTATGCCGACTAGATATGAACCTTCATGCTCTTTGAAAACTAACGATGCCACGTTTGGAAGTTGACTGACGCCGTCAATGATGGCGAAGTGAATATTTGGATAATCCTTTGCGACTGACTCCATGATTGGCGCCTGCGCAAAACCCACGCCGATAATCAAGTCATAGTTTTGCTCGGCGAAGGCCCGCATAGCCGGTTCGATCGCATTTGGAGTTCCCGGTTCGATATCACGCAATACAATCGGAAGATCTTTTGCCGCTCGCTGCACTCCCTCCCATGCGGCAGCATTAAATGATCGGTCATCCTTCCCACCGATATCGAAAACGATTCCCACATGAATCTTTGATCGATCATCGGCAGCGTAGCCCTGGTTACAGCCGCTCAAACACACTGCCATCAAAACTAGCAATGCGCCGCAAACAAGAAGTTGGTATTTCATTCGTTTATTACTTCCTTAACTAATTGCTGTAATTCTCCGGGTTCATCCGCGATTTCATAGGATGCGCCAATTCGTTCTGCTGCTTCCCGCGCATTGTTTGAATCGGCACAATAGACCACACCAATAACGTCTCCCTGATTTACTTGATCGCCGATCTTCCGCTCAGCAATAAAACCAACTGTGGGATCGATAACGTCTTCGATGCGCACACGACCGCCTCCAATTGAGGCAATTGTGTGACCTATTTCTGTGGTGTCGACATTCTTGATGTAGCCAGAGCGGCGGGATTCTACCTTAAGGGAATCGCTTACCAAAGGGAGAAACTCAGAAGGGGCATCGCAAACGCGCGGATCTCCTCCTTGCGCAATTATATTGTTGCGTAAACATTCCAAGGCCTCACCGCTGTCTATCACTTTTCTTAAACGCGCGTGAGCAGCTTCCAATCTTTCTTCGACGCCAGCCAATACCAACATATTTGCAGAAAGTTCAATCGAAAGATCTAGAACCGGCCTCGCGCCCTCCGCAAAGTCACCGCGCAGGAGCTCAATACACTCCTGCACTTCCAAAGAGTTTCCCACTGCGCGTCCAAGCGGCTGGTTCATATCGGTTAATAAGGCGCGCGTCTTGATTCCGCAGGAATTACCCGTACTAACCAGCGCGTGGGCCAACGCAGTTGCGCGATCAGAATCACGCATGAAGGCACCATTGCCGACCTTCACGTCGATAACCATCGCGCCTAATCCGGCCGCCCCTTTTTTCGAAATTATCGAGGCAACAATGAGGGGGATTGCTTCAACAGTCGAAGTTGCATCACGTAGTGCGTACATTTTCTTGTCCGCCGGAGCAATTTCGGCTGTCTGGCCCGCCATAGCGTACCCAACATCCTCAAGCGTCTTTCTAAACTCTGAGGCAGTCAGGTTCACGCGATACCCGGGAATGGATTCAAGTTTGTCGAGTGTGCCTCCGGTATGGCCCAAGCCACGTCCGGAGATCATCGGCACACAAACTCCGCACGCAGCAACCATTGGCGCAATGATTAGTGAAGTTTTATCACCAACACCACCCGTAGAATGTTTGTCTGCTTTTGGTTTGGGAATATCGGAAAAGTCGAGGATGTTTCCGGAATTCAACATTGCCTCGGTCAGCGCCTGCTGCTCTTCGCCGTTCATGCCATTCAGGTAGATGGCCATGAGCAATGCGCTAATCTGATAGTCAGCAATGCTTCCATTGGTAACGCCGTCGATGAAGAACCCTATCTCCTCACGAGACAGGCTCTTTCCATCTCTCTTTTTTCTGATAACGTCTTGAGGTCTCAAGCTGCTTCCTTAGTTACTACTCTCCATCAGCACAGCGGCCTGAGCGGTAACTGCGAGCCCCTGACCTACTGCATCAATTCCTTCACCAGTCTTGGCTTTTACACTTACGCAGCCAAGATCAACTCCCAGAATTTCAGCTATGTTCGTTCGCATCGTATCAACATACGGTCTCAGTTTTGGCGTCTCTAAGAGGACCGTCGAATCAACATTCACGACACGCAAGTTTCTTTCACGGGCCAACCACATCACTCGCGACAATAGTTCCAGGCTGTCAGCACCACTCCATTGCGGATCTTTGTCGGGAAAGTGAACTCCAAGGTCACCTTCGCAGAGAGCGCCGAGTATTGCGTCGGCAACTGCATGTATGAGAGCGTCGGCATCGGAATGCCCTTCAGCTCCTCGTTCTGATGCTATCTGTACCCCACCCAGAATGAGCGGCCGACCTTCAACGAGCCGATGCGTGTCCGTGCCAGTACCGATGCGAAACATGTCCTTTGTGCCTGGAACTTTGAACTTTGTACTGTGTCCTCAGTCAACGTCGCAAACTTAACCCAAACAATCTTTAAGTATCGCTTCGGCAAGTGCCAAATCTCTCGGCGTTGTAATTTTCATATTGCGAGCGCTGCCCTCTATTATCATCACTGGTTCGCCAAGTCGCTCTACTAAGGAGCTTTCATCAGTCAACGATGGATCGTTGACATCAACATTTTCATACGCCTTACGCAACAGGTCGTAACGAAAACATTGTGGCGTCAAAGCGCGGCGCAATTTCTTGCGATCGACGGTGCGGACAACTTTATCGCTGTCAACTTCCTTAATCGTATCGATCGCTGGAGCGACAAGAATCGCGGCGCCAGTTTCAGTTGCGGCGGCAATTGTTCGCTCGATCTCGTCGACCGTCACAAACGGACGAACACCATCATGTACTGCCACTATCCCGGCAGTTGCCGATCGAATCGACTGGAGACCACGCTTGACGGAGTCTGCACGCGTAGCGCCGCCCGGAACAACTTTCGTCAGTTTTCTCAAGCCAAACCTGCCTGCCATTGACAGGAAACCCGCAGACTCTTCTGCGGGTAACACAACGATTACTTCATGAATATTCGCACACTCCTCGAAGGGCGCAAGGGTGTGAAAGATAATCGGCTTTCCTGCCAGTTGCAGAAACTGCTTCGGCCGATCGCTCGCCATCCGGCTGCCACTTCCGGCGGCGGCAATAATTGCAGTGTTCATGAAAACTTGGAGGAGCGGGATCTGGGTGTCCGATATTACGTTTCAGTAATCGCGTCGCTGTCAGTAATTCTCACCGGACCGGGGGTGGCACGAGATTCACGAGTTTGACGACGCGAGGATCCGTTCGTGCGATGAATTTCGTTGTGACCACCACCATTCTCCGCTTCTTCCCAAAGGCGACCGAAGATCATTTTGCCGGCGGTCGTCTGTAGCACACTCGTCACGGCGATATCAGCGTTCTTGCCAATTAATCGGCGCGCGTTATCTACGACCACCATGGTGCCATCATCAAGATAAGCAACACCCTGGTTGTATTCCTTTCCCTCCTTCAAAATGAAGACGCGCATTGCTTCACCAGGAAGCACTACCGGCTTCAGTGCGTTTGCCAGCTCATTAATATTGAGCACACTCACGCCCCGTAGTTGAGACACCTTGTTTAGGTTGAAATCGTTGGTGACGATTACAGCATCAAGTTGTTTTCCCAGTTCGATTAGTTTCAGATCGACCTCTCGAACGGACGGGAAATCAGTCTCTACAATTTGAATATCGAGGGAACTATTGTTCTGCAGGCGATTCAACATATCCAAACCACGCCGGCCACGTTGGCGTTTGGACGAGTCGGGTGAATCGGCAACCTGTTGAAGCTCGCGAAGAATAAATTGGGGAATGATCAGGGAACCGGTTAGGAAACCTGTTTCGGCTACGTCAGCGATGCGCCCATCGATGATCACTGACGTATCGAGAATCTTTAAGTCCCGGCGTGCTACCTTGTCGCTGAAAATTCCGCCGAGTGCGGAGAGCTCAAGGTAATCACCCTTTGCAGCGCCTACCATGAGCCCAACGTAAGCCATAAAGAAGGTCAACGCGAGCGTGATAAACGTTTTGACGTGCGGGCCACCTTCGACGGTCAATTCCTGGCGACTGATCAGCGATCCAATTAAGTATGCGCCAATGATTCCCAGGATTGATCCGACAGCGGCTCCGATCAGGGTTTTAAGCGTTGCGCGACGAATCCTAAGTTCGAAGAGGATGATACAGATTGCGACAAGAGCACCCACACCGGCCGAAATCCAAGGGTCACTTGCAACCGGTTTGAGTATGTATCCCGCTGCTACTAGGACCGCCGTAAATATAAGCCGAATAAGAACGACGTCCGCATGCATAATACTGGCATACTACCACGCCCATAAGCGCAGCGTCACGGAGATACTGGGACGAAAGTCCAATAAATTCAATGTAATTTGTAGCGAAGAATTTCACAGCATTGTTACGGACCCCTCCTTGGAGTGCGGTGGCCTGGCACCGCTTTGTTACAGCGAGATTCGTCGATCGATCACTTCTAGGGGGCTTGACTTCCGGTAACGCTGTGACAAAGCGGTGCCGGGCCACCGCACTCCAAGGAGGCTCTTGAAGGTTTAACGGAAAGAGCGTTAAATGACCCGCATGCATAGACAAATCATGTTAAGCCTCGTCGCGCTAGCTTGCTCATCGATCATTCTGGCACAGCAATCAACATCTCAAACCCTAAAGTTCACCACTCCTTCGGGCTGGGTTGAGGAAAAGACCACCTCCACCATGCGAGTGGCTCAATACAAGTTGCCGAAAGCCGATGGAGACTCAGATGACGGTTCGTTGGTTCTCTATTTCTTTGGGACGGGACAAGGTGGAGGGGCCGCTGCCAACATAGATCGCTGGATCAATCAAATGAAACAGCCAGATGGCAGTGAATCGAAAAGCAAAGCTAAGGAAGCAAGTACCACCGTAAACGGGTTGAAGATTAATTCAGTCGACGTTACGGGAACTTATACTGCAGAAATGGCGCCGGGGAGTGGAACTTTCCACAATAATCCGAACTATCGATTACGAGCAGCAGTAATCGAAACACCGAAGGGTTCGTATTACCTAAAACTTGTGGGTCCAGAGAAAACCGTTGCCAAGTGGGATAAGTCGGTAAACGATTTTGTTGGGTCTTTTAAGTTTGAGTAAGGTTATTTCAGATTTCAAATTGCAGATTTCAGAGTAGTCAATCTGAAATCTACAATCTTCAATTTGAAATTATTTATATCGATATGTGATTCGGCCGCGGGTCAGATCGTATGGCGACATCTCAACGCTGACACGATCGCCAACGAGAATTCTAATGCGGTTCTTTCGCATTTTTCCCGAAACTGCGGCGAGTACGACGTGATCGCTGTTGTCGAGTTGGACTTTAAAGAATGCATTAGGTTGTTTGTCGATAATCACACCTTCTGCCGGTATTAAATCTTCTGCTGCCAAGTAGGTTCTCCTTAGGATTTGAGTTTTCGGACTTAGTACTAATGTACTAAGGTGCTGGTTTTCAGGTCCGATGAACAATAGCACAACGACCCGACAAACGCATAAGCCTCCAGGGCCATTTGCGTCCCAATTTCAGCTCTTCTCTGCGTCAACTCAGCGTGCGCTGCGTCTCCGCGGTAATTATTAGCCCAGATTTATTTCAACGCCGAGACGCAGCGCACGCGGGGGTACGCAGAGAAAAACAAAATTTGGACACTACTAAGGGCCAAATACAGTTTGCCGGATTCGCGTGAACAAAATGTTACCTGTATTGAATAGCAACAATGTTCTTACGAAAAATCAAAAATGGGAGACACCATCGGGGTTTCAGTTCGGCAGGGCCCCGATTTTCTGAGCGCCGCAATAGACACCACCTGCTGAAAGCAGGTGGGGTCCGAGCCAAATACTCTTTAACTTAAACATCAAGCGATGCCGAACACTTCCAACCAGCCAAATCTTTTCAAAATAGCCAGGGCCACAATGCAGGATGAAGGATTTCAACCGGACATGCCCAAATCTGCCCTGAGCGAGCTCGACAAGATCGATGAAGCCAAAATCATCTCCAGTTCGACGGCGTTAGATTTGAGAAAACTGCTTTGGTCATCGATTGATAATGCCACCTCGCGCGATCTCGACCAGGTTGAATTTGCGGAACGACAAGGAGACGACATTCGCGTGCTTGTCGGTATCGCCGATGTTGATGCCTTTGTACCCAAGGGATCAGCCATTGATGCTCACGCGTTCGAGAATACAACTTCGGTCTATACCGGCGTCGAAACTTTTCCAATGTTGCCCGAAGATCTATCAACCGACAAAACTTCACTACTGGCAGGCCAAGATCGACTGGCAATAATTATTGAGTTCAAAGTTGCTCCTGATGGGACTACTAAAACGGAAGATGTTTATCGCGCACTCGTTCATAACGACGCAAAGCTCTCTTATGAAGAAATTGGTGAGTGGTTAGATGACAATAGCGAAATTCCAAAGGAAGTCTCAGGGGTTCCAAACTTAGAAGCTCAGATTCGTTTACAGGTCGAGGCGGCAAAGCGTCTTAGCAAAGCACGGGATCTTCAGGGT
>JBKPQV010000263.1:0-4879 GCA_046734235.1 Acidobacteriota bacterium | reverse complement strand
CCTGCCGTCAGTATAGCGATTCGTCGCCTGGAAGAGGAGATTGGGCTACCTCTGTTGGACAGAACTCAGAAGACACCTGTCCTTACGGATGCAGGCCAGGTTGTCTACGACTACGCACAGCGAATTTTGGCTTTAAGAGATCAGGTGGGCCAGTCAATTTCTGAACTTCAGAGCTTAAAGCGCGGTCGCGTTAGAGTTGGCGCAAACGAAAGCACCTCTTTATACCTGCTACCCGACCTAATCCTGGCATTCAGGGAACAACATCCAGATGTCAAGGTTGAAATTTACAGGCATGTCTCGAACCGCTTACCGCGGGAAGTTTTGGAGCGCAATGTGGATTTCGCATTAATGGCTTCCGAGCCGGCAGATCGTGATCTGGAAGCCTTTCCGGTCTTGAAAGATGAGCTGGTACTAATCCTGAGTCCAAAACACCCATTGGCGGGAAGATCCTCGGTGAAGGTAAAGGACCTCGGCAAAGAGTCTTTTATCGCGCATAACGTGACTTCCGGGTCACGTCTGAAAGTGATTGAAGCGTTTGCACGACAGCACACACCGCTCAACATCACTCTTGAGCTGGCAACTATTGAAACCATCAAGCGCTTTGTCCAAAAGCGCGTTGGCCTGGCATTCGTTCCAAGAATGTGTGTGCGCGAGGAACTGGAGCGTGGTGTGCTGGCGAGCGTACCTGTGCGTGGTTTGACCCACAATCGTATCCTGTGGGCTGCCCATCGCCGCGGCACTAACTTTTCTCCGGCCGCCGCGGCTTTCCTAAAAGTTCTCAAACAACATACAAACGCTACTAGTTGATCCGCCTACGCAGCTTTGCTCCGGTGCACTAGTCGGACCAGGTAGTCTTCAATAGCGACTTCGAGAGCTCCTCCAAGATCTGCGCCGTGTAAATCACCCGCCTCCAGTGACCAACTAGAAAGGCGGCCCGCCATCGACATACCGATTGCAGCTCTCGCTGGTTTTTCGATAAAGTGCCAGCCCTGCATCAACTCGCCACTCACCACTACGTTGGGTACTCCAAGACCGCAAATCACATTTCCGATACCAATTCCCAAATGCGTTCCAACTCGCTCCAGTGTTACCTGGGCGCGTCGTTCACCAGCACTTGCCTTCGCCACAAGATCAGCAAATCGCAAAGCGCCTCGCATTTTTGCTCGCTGAGTGTCACCCGTGTAGAGTTCTACGGCACTCGCAGCACTCGCATATCGCTCCCAGCAACCGTAGTTACCGCAAGGGCATGACTTACCACCTGCTACAATCGTCATGTGACCAAACTCGCCCGCTATGTCAGCTCCAGTCGTCCCGCGAAATACTTCACCCCCTAAAACGAGTCCTACGCCAATACCAGTTCCAGCTCGTACTACGACGAAGTCGCCTGCAGTCTTCGTAGCATAGTTTCTTCGCCGACGTTGTGACTCGTAAATAGCGGCTGCTGTTGCGTTGTTTTCTACAAGTACGGGAACAGGGAGGTCCAGCAACTTGGCTACGGGAATATCACGCCAACCTAAATGCGGCGCATACAACAACTTGCTGCGTTCGGAGTCAGTGGGACCAACGACGCTAATTCCTACTCCAGACAAACCTTTATTTGGCATCTTGGCCCAAATGCGTTGAATTGCATTCCTGATTTCGTTGAATGCGATTTCGGGTTCTCGTGCGGTTGGAAAACGTTCTTCCGTTAATATTGTTCCATCCACCGAAGCAGCACCAAGATGAATCTGCGAGACACCAATATTCACTCCAACCAGGAAATCCTGCTCGCCGCGAAGCGACAAACCAATTGGAGGTCGACCCACGCCTCGACCCAGCGATCGCTCCGGAGCGCCCTCACGCAAAATTCCAGAGTCAATTAGCGGACGAACCAGAACGGTTATGCGTCGCCTATGGACACCCAAACGACGGGCAACGGCAACTCTTGGAATCGGCTGTGCGGCACGAACGATGCGCAACAGCTCGTGAGTAGTTTGAGCAGGAACTACATTTTGATCACTTGGTGGGAGACTGATCTCCGGGAAAGTTACTAGCTTTAGATCTTTTAACTTGGACAAACTTGATCCTCCTTGGAGTTTCAAAACCTTTACATGGAAAAACGTGGTAGCAATTCAATGGCCACTGTGATGAAGCATAAAAGGTGGGCCTTACCATCGCGTTACAGGTACAAATTTGTAGGGAATTGTGAACGTGGATACAAAACGCGACGAAACACTTAGCCACCAAGGCACAAAGACACGAAGACACAAATCCCCGACTAATTCGAGATTTGTGTCTTAGTGCGTTAGTGACTTGGTGGTTAAATTCTCAGCTCCTGAATCTGTAGGAGTGATCACAGAAGGGAAGGGGTACTTAAGATCTAAACCGATCGCAACTGATTCCATATTTTTTAACTTTATAACCAATTATTCGTTCAGTACTGTCCAAAAGTTTTGCAGCTTTCGCGCGATTGCCGCGAGCAGTTTTTAAGGCGTCCTGGATTAGATCTCGTTCATAAGACTCCATTGCTGATGCTAAAGACAAACGCGTAACCGTGTCAGTTCCTTCAGCTGTTTGTAACGTCGGCGGCAAGTGATGCCCGTGGATGACATTCGAATCGCAAACGACCACGGCGCGCTCGATCACATTCTCAAGTTCGCGAACATTTCCGGGCCAGTGATAGGTGGTTAACATATCAATAGCGGGCGTTGAGATTCGTTTAATGTGTTTGCCGTGTTCACGTTCAAACTTTTCGACGAAGTGTTCAGCGAGCAAAAGGATATCGGGCTTTCGTTCACGCAACGCAGGCATGAAGATTGTGAAGACATTCAGCCGATAATAAAGGTCCTCACGAAACTCATTTTTCTTGATCGCCTCTTCAAGATCTTTATTTGTAGCGACAATTAACCGCACGTTAACCTTGATTGTTTCCGTGCCACCGAGCCGTTCAAACTCGCGTTCCTGCAAGACACGCAGGAGTTTGATTTGCGTTGAAAGGTTAAGCTCTCCAATCTCATCCAAAAACAAGGTCCCGCCGTCAGCTAGCTCAAATCGACCTTTCTTCCTGCCTTGAGCACTAGTAAAGGCCCCTTTCTCATATCCAAACAACTCCGACTCGATGAGTGTTTCTGGTAAAGCCGCACAGCTAATTTTTACAAACGGTTTTCCTGCACGCAGGGAGTTGTAGTGCAGAGCATGGGCCACCATTTCCTTACCAGTGCCCGACTCACCCCGTAACAAAACCGTAGTATTTGTCCGAGCGACCTGGGTGACTTGCTCATACACTTGTCTCATTGGATTTGAATTTCCAATTATGCGGCTGTAGTCGTAGCGTTCGCGTAGTTCCTGTTTCAGATGATCGTTTTCATCGACGAGGCGTTTCTTATCGGCCTCAAATCGCTGTTCGACTTTGAGCGCCTGCGCAATCATCGAGGCAATCACACTCAGGAACTTTGTCGTGCGATCGAAATCTCTCTCTTCTTTGTAAGGTCGATCTGCGCCAATAACTCCAATCGCTTTTCCATCGATCAAAATCGGCACGCAGATGAAACTCATTTCCTTGCGGTTAGCGCTTTCATCTATCGCGCGCAGGCGATTGAGGAGCAAAGGTTCCTGGCTTGTCTGCGGCACGACAACCGGTTTTCCGCTTTGAACTACTCTGCCAATTACACCTTCGCCAACCTTGTAGGTCACCCTTCGAGCCTGATCGAGATTCAAGCCAAACGTGGCTTCCATACGGATTTTTTCGCTCTCAGAATCCAACAACATGACAAAGCTCCGCACCATGCCATGATGACGGCCAAGAGCCTCTAAAGCCCTCTCTAAAGCGGACTTAAGGCTATTTGTGTCGGCGAGGATGCGACCAATTTCAACCAGAGTTCCAAGCTTCCGGATCTCGCGTCGCTCGCGAGTTACCAATTCAGCTGACTTCGGCAGATTTTTTTCGGCAATCGCCATAGGGAATTGCGGTTAAGTCGCCTTTCTACTTTGCGTCCGAACCATCTTGTAGTGAGAAAAATCGGGCGTCAAAGTGAAAACTTTTATGAACCTATAAATGAAGAACCCCTTGATCGTAGCCCATGCACCCCGACATGCTTGTCGTATAGAGTTATCAAAGTTACAAAAATGTCGGAATAACCGTTTTTGACCCGACTAAGCCTAACTGGCAAAATTCGGCCGGATTTCATCTGTTGAAGAGTTGATTTTTATCCGATCGCAAACATCCCAAACATTAGCATCTCATGACTCAGTTTGACCATACATTTTTGTCGCCCTGCCTCTAATTACTAACATTGCTGTAGGAACATTAGATCTCTCCCTATTTGGAAACTCGCAAAAATCGGGCGATCTGAACACTTCGTCTTACCTGGACTAGATGGCACGGGTTTTGTTGAGACCATTCCAAACAATGAATAGGCGCGACTTGGATAGGAGCGAGTTCGCGATCGGATTACCAGTTGTAATGCGAGAAAGATTTCTAGAGCGATCAAAGGAGATTAACAAGACGGTCATGGAGCGTATCGCTGGCTTCATTTCAACTGCACGACTAGCCAACAACCACTGGGAGGAAAGGCTGAGCTGGTCACAGAAAATCTCTCGACTCGGTAATCGCATGCGAGATCCCGAGTGGCGTCGCTATGGTCGACTCCTGCTCGCCGGTAAGCTTCTGGGTGTTGCTTTACTGTTTTGTGCAGTAATCCTTACACCTGAGCTACTCGGCTGGTCGACCTTTGCGGCGGACGGCGACCTCAAAGGCAACGTACGAACACGGGCTTCCGGCTTATCCCGAGTATTTGATCGCGCCAGATGCAATGCCAGTGGGAATGCTTTCGGAGCAGGTTGGTCATGTCTCCGAGCCAACTCCACAAATTGACGTGACCAAACCGGAGCCAGCCCCTTC
>JBKPQV010000262.1:0-4535 GCA_046734235.1 Acidobacteriota bacterium | reverse complement strand
GTGTGAGGATCGTCGTAGCACCGCGGGTATAACGCGCCAGGTGTTCACCCAACAAGTCAATGCCGTAAACGTCATCCACACCGCTCAGCTTCTTCACCTCATCTACATCTTCGGCCGAAAGCAGTTTGCCCTCGCCTCGTTCTCGTCCCGCGTTACGGTGTGGCAGGTAAAGAACGGTTCGTTTCATCACACCGTCGAGCAAAAGGTAAGCATGCGGAATTTCGATGCCACACAGATAGTAGAACTCATTCGACTGGCGAAAACGCGTGTAACCCGGCGGGCTGGGCGCGCCCTGGACCAGCGCGATAGAAGAGCTACCAATAGCTTCAAAAACTTTCGCACGTCGTGCGGCAAACTCTTCGCGCGGGAAGTCTTGCCGGAAAGGCGAAAAACCAACTTGCGCGTTAATACTGATTGGTGTAATTAGCAACAGTAAGGGAAGCAATATTCTCATGGTCAGTCCTCATCTACTTGAAGATCTACTGTTTTGTGATCTCGCGCGCGTTTAGCAAATCTTTATTACTGCGTTCCAAACTAAAATTTCCCCGCGAAATGTTCCTGGTATAGTCGATTGCCTCATCAAGGCTGGCAAATTCAAAAAAGTTATAACCTGGCGGAGTAATTGAAAGATTTCGAGCCAGGAATAGCCACACAGTTGTGGTTGATTTTCCGCCAAGAATTCT
Organism: Acidobacteriota bacterium; assembly: GCA_046734235.1. Classification (GTDB taxonomy): domain Bacteria; phylum Acidobacteriota; class Blastocatellia; order Pyrinomonadales; family Pyrinomonadaceae; genus PSRF01. The sequence goes on along the minus strand of JBKPQV010000262.1, from coordinate 3,852 downwards.
TTCGATCTTCCATAGCAGCCTTTTATAGAAATTTATAACCGTCGCACCGCTCTCGTTATTAGTTTGATTTTCACTATATCCGTTTGCCTTCAACAGCGAGAGTAGTTCGGCCTTGAGATGCGGGTCACTTACAGCGGGGATTTCATGAGCGTTAGCCTGAAGATAGTTCTGCATGTTTATCTCGAAGAACTTCGGGCTGTCCGTTTCTTTTTTAAATAGACAGTACTCATGAAAAGCGTAATTGACAGCTGTGGTGAGTTCGGGTATCGGTGTCGAAAAGAGTGTCATCGAACTTTCTTGCGGCAGATTGGCTTTGAAATCTGCGTAATCAGCGGTCAATTCACCACGGGTTGCGCTGGCACCATTGCTACGGCTCAAAGCGTAATGAAAGATCAATGACTTGTCGTAATAGAGAATTGACTCTTCCACTTCCAGGCAGCGGCAACAGAAATTGAAATCAGGAGAAACCGAGGAGAAAATATTACCGAATCGCTCGCGAATTCGGTCAAAGATGGAGCGTGGCACGATGCAGTTGAGCATGCGCGGCACAGCATGATGAATCACTCCTGCTTGAGACATAAGACGCGACAATTGCAGAGTTGCGACTTCAAGGAGCTTTTCAGAAACGAACTGTTGCTCCACGCGAATAGGATTTACGTTATCAATGATCCGGTCATGATTGAAGCTAATGAGTTTAGAAGGATATCGTGCCGCAATTTGAAGCAGCTCTGCAAGCCCACCCTTCCTGAACATCATGCGATCGGTTAAGTAAAGAAAATGTGTCGCCTGGTAATTCTGCAGCGCCTCCTGAATTGCCCAATCCCAATGCGCCGGCATCGAGAGCGATTCCGGAGGAATGACATAGCGCACTCGAGGATCAGAACAACTGGCACAAAACTCTTTTAGCGCCTTTCGCTCAGTCTCAGAGGTTGAGTTGTCTGAGACCATTATGTTGAGGTGCTCCACGTTCTGATCAAGCAACGAACGAATGGCGTTCATTGCGATCGCCGCGCGATTGCGCGTTGGGATTACCACTACTGTGCCGGTATAGACCATGACTGGGACTCAACCAATTCGAACTTCCTTGGAGTGCGGTGGCCTGGCACCGCTTTGTTACGGCGAGTCTCGACTAGCACACACCTGCTTGTAGTGTTTTGTTGTTGAGACTCACTGTAACAAAGCGTGCCAGGCCACCGCACTCCAAGGAGGGGTCATTATTTTTCCTCATAAAGCTCGACAAGCCGCGGCAGGTCGTCCAAAACCGATGAAGGAGCATAATCAAATTCGCTCTTCATCCTTTGAATGTCTATTTGCGGATATTTGATCGTCGGGGCATCCGGAGCAAACTCGATCTGGCAGCCTGTCAACAGCTGAAGCTTTTCCGCCAACTGCCTGTGCGGTACGTTCACTCCACTCCCAAGATTATAGATTTGCTGCTTACCCGCCGTTCCAATCTGAAGTAATCCATCCACAACCACATCAACACCAACGTAGTCCTTTTCAGAGTCAGGTGCCCCCTGCAGGACAACGGTTTCACGCTTGACGGCCTGTCTTAAAACACTTGGTAGAAAATTGTCGGACATCAAATCAGGGCCGTACACGTTTGCGATACGCGCCACTCGCCCTTTGCTTCCGCAATGCAGCGCAATCGACTCACCCATCAGTTTTGAGATGTTATACAAATCACTCAAGTTCTGCGGAGTCGCACACAATGGTTGATCCTCGTTCGTCGAATCACCATTGGTATATAGACGTGTTGATGAAAGGTAGAGCAGCGAATCGAAGCGGCAAGTGCGAACAAATTCAAGCAAAGTGCAAACATGTGCATCGACAGTTTCAAAAGGCTTCGATCGGAAATCTGCGGTAACGCCAATGCAGTAAATAACATCGCCGAGGTTTGAAAGCGGAATCTTCCCCTCGCGTCCAATGGCCTGAAATTCAGCGTTTTGCTGCTGGAGTCGTTTGACTAAGTGCGAGCCGATGAAACCTGACGCGCCGAGAACAGTAATCATTTTCTTTCGCCGACGGTCGATAGAGGAAAGTGGAGTGCCGGATCCTTTTCGAGTAGTAATTTAGGACTGACGTTCGTCACGATCCTCAAATCCAGTTGGTCTATGAGGTTCTTGTCTTTAGTGGCCAGGACATTGAAGCCGTGTGGTGGCCCCTCCAGATACACTTTGGAGATGGGAATAATCTCAACGGGATACCCCGTCGTTGGATAATTATTGTGGAAGTCCCGAATTGCGAAAACTTGATAGCCCTGCGAGGTGAGGAACGTCACTATCGAGGTGTTCTCGAGGCCATTGCTCCAGTCGACGAAGTGGCGATGAATTTCAAAAACAATATTTGGAGAATCACGTTCGATAGTCTGCCGCGCACCAATCAGCGCGTTCTCTTCGCCGCCTTCCGTATCTAACATTATCAATTCCACCGACGGTAATTCGCGACGCTGCACATAGTCGTCAATAGAGATCGACTGGGCAGTTTCGCTATCGATTGATTTGCCGTCATTCTCAACTGATGAGGCAAGCGCCATGTGCCCGTCGAGTCGCAGATCGGCATGGCTGTTGTTCCACAAGCCCAGCTGGTGAACCACCACATTGTCGACGTGATTGATTTCGATGTTATGAGTCAAACGTTCCACCGCACTCTTCATCGGTTCAAATGCGTGAACCGTACTACTAGTGGACTTTGCGATGAGCAAAACCTGGTCGCCAATGTACGCACCGCCTACGATTACGTTGGACGCATTTCTGGCTAGCGCGGTGAGTAGTTTGGTTGTTTGCGGTTCCCAAACGTGATCAGGGTGAGCAACCTTACTCAACAACAGCGCCTTCTCGATGCGGCTAGCTGGATTTACATCAAAGACAATTCCATTTTCCAGCGCAATTCTATGTACTTCAACGTCGCGTAATAGCGAGAGAATCAAAGGCCAACGTACCTGTTCACTAAACGCTGCTGGATTTTCCGCACGAAGTTCCGCCTCGCGCAAGGCATCGAAAATGGCTTCGCACAAAGACTGATCATTGCCAGCCATAGCCAGCGCATCGGCAAGCAGATGACTCTGATCGACAATCTCAACTGACATTGTTAGTTCTGAAGATTCTTAAGACTGAGCACTTCGGCCGGAGTATAGCACGCCCTAAATACATCCCTGATCTTGCGTGAAGCAACATCCGTCCTTATCGTATCTTCGTGCTGAAGCGCCTGACGAAAGAACGACCTCATGCCACTCTCTGGTTGGCGATTATCATCGGCTGGACGCTGATTGGTATCACTTTCACCCTCAACTATTACTTATTTGCCGATCATTACGTCGCTATCTTCAAACAGCAGCCGTCTCTATCAGAGATGTTGATCTGGGAGTTGCCATACTGGTTTCTGTGGGCCGCGCTCTCACCTTTCGTATTCTGGTTGACCAAACGATTTCCGCTTGAACCAGGACGGCTGCTCAATAATTCGCTCATCCACGTATTGGGTTGTTTCTCGCTCTCGGTAATCCATCGAGTCGCCTACCTGGTTGTGTGTTGGATTTTGCATGTCGCCGTTTATCGTCGGCTTGCCTCAATCTCTTCGGTATTGAGTGTTTTCGTGCTGTTCAATTTGCCAACTGGTTTCATGAGCTACGGCACCGTCCTATTGATCGGATATGTGATTGACTACTACCGGCGACACCAGGACGAGGAGTTGAAAATCTCGCGACTTAGAGCGGAGCTGGCCCAGGCACAACTCCAGGTTACGCAGGCGCAACTTCAGTCGTTGAAGATGCAGTTGCAACCACACTTTCTCTTCAACACTCTGAATTCGATCTCAACGCTGCTCGATGAAGACGTCGACGCGGCCGATCAAATG
>JBKPQV010000261.1:0-4421 GCA_046734235.1 Acidobacteriota bacterium | reverse complement strand
ACTTCGGCCCAGTTGATATTTGAGAAGAACGCTTCGATATATTTCGGGCGTTCCGCTGGTTTGTAATCGAGTAAGAACGCGTGTTCCCAAACATCCATCACCAGGATCGGATTGAAGCCCGCGACATTGCCTGTTTCATGTAGCGTGATCCAGTGATTGGAGATTCTTCCGTTTGCTGGATTTTGGTTGCAGATGGCCCAACCTACACCTCGCATTTTCCCGATCCCAACAAAATCGGCTTTCCAAATTTCATAACTTCCGAATATTGACTTCGCGGCTTTAACAAAGTCGGAATTTTTCTGTGGATCGCCGATTCCACCACCACTCTGCAGGTTGTCGAAGTAATACTCGTGGAGAACCATGCCGTTGTACTCAAAACCTAATCTCCTGGTTAACTCCGAGTAGGCCGGCATTTCTTCCTGATCTACATTTCCGTCTTTGATAAATTCGGTAATTCGATCCGTCAGATTGTTGGTTTCCTTAACGTAGCCTTCGTAAAGCTTAAAGTGCATTTCCAACGTTTGGTCAGAAATCCCCTTAAGTCCACTGAGATTAAACTGGCGCGCTTTATAAGAGCCGATTGAACTCATTCCTCTACCTCCGATGGATTTCAACTTTGGAAGGGAAAATAACCGGGGAACTGTAACTATCCCGCTCGAGTGTGACGAATCAGTTGAGAGGCTGCGGAATTATTGTGCGCGGAAGGTTGGAAATCAGGAATCATCCACAGATTACGCCGATTTCCTTGTATAAATCACTGGTCGGCAATTCGTCATTCAAATCGGTGTAATCGGCGTAATCTGTGGATAGTCTCTCTGCTGCAACACGGAAAAACGCGGATCAAGTAAAGCCCGTGATCCGCGTTCCCCTGAAAGCCAAAATTTCTATTTACCAAACATGACCCAATCGCCGTGCGACGTGCCCATGAAAAGCAACATTGGCAACGACAACCAGGCGTTTGTACGCGAGGCAATAAATGCTTGGCGCGCAAGTTCCGGCGGAGCCGCCGGCCCGGTTCCCGCTGTTGCCGCTAAAATTCGTTTGTTATTTGGCCAGATGATTCCCCAAACATTCAGCAACATCAAAATGCCATAAGCGCCGCCGATACCAATCGAGTAAGTCTTGTTACTAGCGTAACTTTCCGCTCCGACCGTTAACATACCAGTAAAGAATTTGGTGAGTGCCCAGCTAAAAAATAGAATCAGAATAATCATCACGCCCGCGTAAACACGGCCGTCTTTGATCACTCCTGGTACCTTCTTGATGATTAGAAACTCGATCAGAAAAAGCACAATCGGGTAGGTCAACCATGCCAGCAAGACCACCCAAAGATTGACGCTACCTCCACCGATAGAGTTGGCGTTGTTAACGTCTGCCTTCAGAATAAACATCGCGTAGTAGGCAAGACCTGCAAGTACCGTCACAACTGCGCCCCACCGGAACCACCAAAGAGCACGCCCGAGCAAATCCGGATTTACTTTCTTCTTGGTATCCGCGTCGAGAGCTTTTTGTACCGGCACGTTAACCAGATTGAAAAAGTAAAGCATTCCGATCCAGGTGATACCGGCAGCAAAGTGGAACCATCTGAAAAATATTCGCATCAGGGCGTCCCGGTCTGGAGAATGAAACACATCCTGAAACATAGCCAGACTGACGGGGAGATGCACAGTTGACTCAATTAGCATAGGTCCTCCGAATGTAGGTGAACATCTATTCTTTTTGTTCGAGCTTCACAGGCGGAAACTGCCTGTTGAAATATGACTGGAAGTACGGGCGAAGATTACACCCAGATCGCAATAACGCGCAAACGACGATGGTGGAGCTGGCTTTTGGCCTGCAAGGACCTAATTGGTCCTACAGGGCAAATCGGTCCTATTCTTGTCGTCAATCTGAAATCTTCCAATTGCTTTAGTTAATCCAGAGGTCTTGGTCCAGCATCCATGCCACGAACACTGGCCTGGTTAATCACACGTACTTTTAAGTCCTGGTTGACATGAATCTGACATGACAATCGAACATTTGGCCCGAGTTCTGATTCGACTGCGAGCCGGTTGCGTTCTAACTCCTGCATTTCGCCAGGATCTCCTTCAAGAATTTCGACCCGGCAAGTAGTGCAACGAGCGTTACCACCACAGCGGTGAAGAATGTCTACTCCGGCGTCTTCAATGACAAGGACGAGTTTCTTACCTTCCGGCGCTTCAGTTTCAACTAGACCATTGGCGGTTTCCGCCTGGATTTTAGGCATGAGTATTTACCCCGAAGATGTTGTTTGATTGCAAACCGAATTTGACATAAGTAATGGCAAGGAGCAAGTAGGCTGGGGTCATTTCAGATTTAAGACTGTTGATAATTTTTCAAGTGTGCCTTCCCTTTCTTTCCGACGCTCCGCGCTATAACTGGTTCGTGACTTGGGCCCACCCGCTACCGCGAGGTGGTACTGACCTCATCTTCCCAGACGTCGTTCATCAAAATTAGCAGCTTGGGCCCACCCGCTACCGCGAGGTGGTACTGACCTCATCTTCCCAGACGTTCATCAAAAGCAGCTTGGGCCCACCCGCTACCGCGAGGTGGTACTGACCTCATCTTCCCAGACGTTCATCAAATGAACCGCACTCAGTTTAGCTAACGGAGGCATCACGGGTCTCGGGGAAATGAGGTCAGTACCACCTCGCGGTAGCGGGTGGGCCCAAGCTGCTAATTTAAAAGAAAAAGGAGACAGGATCCATCCTGTCTCCCTAACTAACCGTCTGAAAGGTGCAATTACGCGTTGAACGAAGAGCCGCAGCCGCAGCTACCGGTTGAATTCGGATTCTTAAACGTAAACCCAGAACCCATCACGCCAGTTACGTAGTCGATCTCGACGCCGTTGAGATATTGGGCACTAAACATGTCGACAAACATGCGAACGCCCTTCTCATCGATTACGAAATCGCCTTCGCGAGACTGTTCTTCAATATTCAAGCTGTATTGAAAACCTGAACACCCACCAGGAACAACGCGAACGCGGAGTCCGGATGTTTCCGGTAGTCCTTCTTCGCTGTCCATAAACTTCTTGATTTCCGTTGCCGCCGATTCAGTGACGTTCAGGGTCACACTCGGCGCTGTAGTTGCTGACATAGTTCTCTTTCCTCTATTTATTAAACGTTCAAATAATTAGTCTTTGGACTTACGTTTTGGGTCTTTAATACGCAATTCAAACCGCTCCAATGCCTGAAAAGACCAAAAACCTAAAACCAAAGACCAAGCTTTATCTTATTGTCCTTTCCCTAAAACGACAAGTTCAGGCTTCATTGCCTCAATCGATACCTGCCTTGCTACCTCCTCGGCTACTCGGCGAAATGCTTGTGCTTGAGGGGAATCCGGCGTACTAACGACGACTGGCACCCCCTTGTCGCCACCCTCCCTTACTTCGATTCCCAAAGGCACAGAACCGAGGAACGGCACGTGGTAGGCGTCCGAGAGTTTGGCACCGCCACCCTCGCCGAAGATGTTGTACCGGGTTCCCGTATCAGGAGCGACGAAGTAACTCATGTTCTCCACAATACCCAGGATCGGTATGGCGACGGTCTCAAACATTCGTAGCGCACGCCTGACGTCCGCGATTGCAACATCCTGTGGTGTAGTTACAAGTACAGCACCTTGAACGGGAACCAACTGTGCCAAAGACAACTGTACATCGCCTGTTCCAGGTGGCATATCAACAATCAAATAGTCGAGTTCGCCCCACTTAACATCCGAAAGAAACTGTTTGACGAGACCATGAAGAATTGGACCACGCACGATCATCGGCTTGTCGCCAGGTTGCAGCAGGGCCATTGACATAAGCTTTACGCCGTATGCCTCAATCGGTACCAAACGGTTCCCATCAACTTCCGGGCGCGCCTCGCTGGCACCCATCATGATAGGTACATTTGGGCCATAAACATCGGCGTCCATGAGACCCACTTTCGCGCCATCAAGAGCGAGTGACACGGCCAGGTTCACAGCCACAGTCGACTTGCCCACACCGCCCTTGCCTGAGGAAACTGCGACGATGTTCTTCACTCCTTCAATGACGACTTTTTCTCCTAAACCGCGACCTTTCGGCACTTCGGCGTCCATCGTGACGCTGACTGAAGTTACTCCAGGAATGCTGCCGACGATTTCCTTTGCGGCGCTTTCCATTTCAGCCTTCACCGGGCAGGCGGGGGTTGTTAGGACAATACGAAAAGAAATGTCGCCACCCTGTATCTTTAAATCCTTAATAAAGCCCAAAGTGACGATATCTTTATGCAGATCCTGGTCTTTGATTTGACGCAGGCCATCGAGTATTACTTGTTCATTGAGTTCTGTCATATGCGGTTCTTGTTTAAGAGAAATTGTCTTAGCAAGAGCGTAGCTGATTGATTGGGGTTTTACAAACGGACCCGTCTGCTATGCGG
>JBKPQV010000260.1:0-13759 GCA_046734235.1 Acidobacteriota bacterium | reverse complement strand
TGTGGGAGCATACCGGGAAACAGAGCTCGATCGTGCTCACCCGTTAGCTAAATCATTGGTCGACTGGAACCGCGAGAGGCTGGTAACGCGAATAGCACTTCGCCGCTTTGACGCTTCAGAAACTAGCGCCCAAATCGACGCACTGCTAGGCGAACATGTCAGTGGTGAGTTTGCTGCTGCTGTACATCGTGAAACTGAAGGAAATCCCTTCTTTGTTGAAGAAGTCTTGAAAGCCCTTATTGAGAGAGGCTCAGTACGTAGAGAAAGTGGACGATGGCAACGGTGCGAGTTGGAGCAATTGCAAATTCCACAAAGCGTAAAGGAGGCGATCGGTCATCGTTTAGATCGCGTTACACAAGACTGTAATGAGGTTTTGCGAATCGGAGCAATACTCGGGAAGGCGTTCACTTTTGAAGAATTGCTGAGTACTGCCCAACAGGCCGAAGACAAATTGCTGGATGCCCTTGATGAAGCAGTCAATGCCCAGTTGATTTCCCCCGGTAGTGGCGACTCATTTAGTTTTACTCACGACAAAATTCGGGAAGTACTCTACGAAGAGCTGAACCCAATACGACGACGACGTCTTCATCGTCTCGCCGCCGAAGGAATCGAGCAGAATCCCAATGCAACCTCTTGTGCGGTTGAAAAACTTGCTCATCACTATATTAAGGCCGGCGATCACGAACAGGGACTCTCTTACGCAAAACGCGCAGCACACGAGGCAGAGCGAGTATTTGCATTTGATGAAGCAGTTGCAGCTTATGGCAGAGCTCGAGATTGCGCTGAAGCTTTGGGATTAATCGACGAACAGGTCGCTCAGGAAGAGTCAATTGGCAAGGCTTACTTACTACATGGTGAAGTGGTTGCTGCTGGTGAGCATTTTGTAAACGCGCTTGCTCTGAATACTGATCCAGTTGTGCAGGTACGTTTGCAGGTTCAGGCGGCTGCCTCATTGGTAGCTACCGGGGACCAGCGTGGGCTGGTGTATTTGGATCAAGCACTTAAAGTGCTCGACCCGATTGCAAATCCGCTGGAAACAGCAAATGCACTTTCCATTGAGGCACGATTTCATCACCTTGCCGGTCGGCATAAGAAAGCACGCGAACTATTGCTGCAAGCTGCCGAGTTGGTTGCACCGACTGCCCAAAGCAACGAAGTAAGCACATTTGCAGCGCCAATGATTTCACAGGTCTATGCCTTCCTCGCCGGTGCTCACCAACATTTAGGTCTATACAACGACGCCGATCATTGGGCACAACGAGCTGTCGATTTTGGCTTGAAGCACAACATCCTATTTGCCCAGGCAGTTGGCTATGAGTTTTACGGCGAAGATGCTGTTCATAAAGGAGAGTTTCAAAAAGGCCTTGAGTGGGCGGAAAAAGAGTTGGAGATAGCCAACCGGCTTCAATCAAGAGAGCGAAGAACCTGGACTCACATGTTCTCTGGTCAATGTCACCTCTCGTTGGGCCACGTAGACGATGCAGAGCGCGAGTTTACCGAAGGGCTACAACTAGCCCAAGCGGTCGGCGAAGCGCGAGCCAAAACTTTACTCAAAGTAGGCCTGGCAACTGTTTTGGCTGTGCGTCGCCGCTTTGACGAGGCACTTCAGCTTGCGGAACAAAACTACCAGGAGGTTTGCGCTGACTTGATCTATACGCAGTTTGAGTCTCTTAGAGTGGTTGCGTTGGTACGTTATTTACGTGCTTTGTCAGGAATGTTTGAGAGTGAGCGGTCAGCCACAGTATTCGGCTTTGAGTTAGAGGAGGCCGCTCGTTTTTGCCAAAAGGCTCATGAATTCGTTGAGCCCACTGAATCTCGTGTGAGCAAATTATGGCTTGGCCCACTATACATAGATGTGCTCCTCGAACAGGCGAGGCGTGCGGAGAAGGCCCAGCAGTCAACGTTAGCTCTGGAGCAGCGTACCGAGGCGAAGCAGCGCCTGCAGACGTATCAAGCTCTAGTTGACAAATGCCAATCACCACGCTTTTCGGCAGAAGCTCAGCGACTCGCCAAAATAATGGCCGACGAACTTTAGTTTGTCGTAAAGCTGACCAAGGGGCCAATTAGGTTCAAGCTCGACAAACTAAAGTTCGTCGGACATTTGTGGCTTAACCCAAATGACCCAAATAAGACAAGCCAACCCTGCTGACGCCACAGATCTTGCCAGGCTTCGCTACGCCCTACGAAGCCATGCTAAAACCACAAGCGAAACCGAGACTGAATTTCTCGCACGTTGCACTAACTGGATGAGTTCGCGATTGCAAGCCCAAAATTGGCGCTGCTGGGTAGTAGAACAAAACAAAGCAATCATCGGAGCGCTGTGGCTCCAATTAGTCGAAAAGATTCCTAACCCAACTTCAGAACCAGAATTTCACGCCTACATAACTAACTTTTACATAACTGAATCAGCTCGCGGGCAAGGACTTGGATCGCAGGTGCTGAATGAAGCCCTGGAGTTCTGCCGGGAACAACAGATTCATGGTGTAATCCTATGGCCCAGCGAAAAAAGCCGTTCGCTCTATGAGCGCCACGGCTTCGCGGTTCGTCCGGATCTGATGGAGTTGATTATTGGATCAGCCGATCCCCTGTAGCCTCTACGGAGTCCTGCCGATAGTGACAGCCTCTACTCTGCCGGTTGTGCTGAGCGGCCTGTGCCACGATCAGCGCCGCCTCTACTGCATTGCGTAATCCGATGAGTCCATCTGATAGTTTGGTAGTGCGGTAAAACGTTTCAATCTCGTTCCACAGATGACGAAGTTCACGGATCGCTCGAGAGAGACGTTCACCAGTGCGCACCAGTCCAACGTAGTGCCACATGATATTCTGAATCGTCTGCATATCACCCTGTATTAAAGCTGGATCCGGATCTGAACTCAGCCCACTCTCATCCCATGAAGGAATATCTTTGAAGGCCGGCATTTCGTCAGTCGTGTCCAGTCCCTTTTCGATTTCAATTGCAGCGCGGTTGCCCCAAACTAATCCTTCCAAAAGCGATGTTGAAGCAAGACGATTTGCGCCGTGCACTCCTGTGCAACTGATTTCTCCGACAGCGTAAAGGTTTGCAATACTGGTGCGACTCCACTCATCAACCAGCACCCCACCACAGAAATAATGTGCAGCTGGTACTACCGGCACAGGTTCGCGAGAAATATCCAAACCGACTTTCAAACACTCCCGGTAGATAAAAGGAAACCGATTTTGAATCGCCTCGGCCGGCATATGGGAAGCAATATCCAAAAGAACATAAGAATATCCGTGTGATTCCATCTCGTGATGAATCGCTCGCGCAACAACATCACGAGGAGCAAGATCCTTCCATTCAGGAGAGTACTTCGCCATAAACGGTCGCAGGTCAGGCGTTAATAAAATGCCTCCCTCGCCACGAACTGCCTCACTGATTAGCATCCCCTCAGCACCCGGTACTGATAAAGCTGTCGGGTGAAACTGAACGTATTCGGCGTTTGCTATTCGGGCACCAGCTCGATGGGCCATAGCCAGACCGTCTCCTCGCGCGCCGATAGGATTCGTGGTGTTCCTATAAATGCGGCCGAGTCCCCCCGTCGCCAGTATCGTCTGTTTAGCGAGGTATCGATGGACCGTTTTCTGTTCGCGATTAAACACATAAGCACCGTGACAGGAAATTGGTCGATAGTTATCCAGGGGGTCTTTCGAGTGGTGTGGGAAAGTGATCAGATCGACTGCTGTCGCATCCGTTTCGATTTTGATATTGGAGTATTCGCTTAATGTCGCAATCAGCCGATCGGCTATCGCCATTCCGGTGAGATCACCTACATGCAAAATCCGACGCCGAGAATGAGCAGCTTCCTGGCCCCAGATCGGTGCGCCTGACGGTTCATGATCGAAAACTACGCCGGCGGTTTTTTCCAGAACTTCATTGAGGAGTGGCGGGCCTTCTTCGGCAAGGATCCGGGCAGCATCAGGAGACGTTACACCTGCACCAGCTGCGATGATGTCTTCATAGAGTAGTTCTGAAGAGTCGTCTGGTCCACGACCTATGATGCCACCTTGCGCATATCGTGTATTGGACTCGTGGCTGTCCCGTGCGCGGGTGATAACAGTAACTTGTCGCTTGGGATTCCGTGCAAGTCGTAGAGCAGCAGTCGCTCCAGCGATGCCGCAGCCGATTATGAGTACTTCAGTTTCTGCCAATGCGAAGTCTTTCGCGGCTTAAAGTGACTTTAGAAAACTATCCAATGTGAAGCATTCGCTCCACGGCAACGTAAGCGCGGCGACGGATCTCTTCGTCAATCACGATTTCAAATTGCTCTTTCTTTAACGCCTCCAAGGTATCTTCAAGCGTTATTTGATTCATGTGTGGGCAACGAATACTGCAAAGTCTTAGCATCTCTTTCTCAGGATGCGCAGCCGCGACGTTGTCACCCATCGAGCATTCCGTGAGCATCAGGTAGTGAGGTGCGTTTGATTTCTCGACATACTTGATCATTGCCGTAGTACTACCAGAAAAATCAGAAGCCTCTACAACCTCTGGACTACACTCGGGATGGGCCAGGATAACGACGTCAGGAAACTGCTTTCTAACGTTGATAATATCTTCAACTGTAAACTTCTCATGGACCTCACATCGGCCGGGCCATCCGATCATTTGATAGTCAAGTTCGTTCGGAAAATGGCGCAACGGATCTCGCGTTGGATAAATGATGTGCTTCCCAGTTTCGCGCGCAACATTTCCGGCCAGATATTCGTCCGGGATAAAGATCACCCTGTCAGTCTTCAATGAATTTACGACTTCGACTGCGTTCCCGGAAGTGCAGCAAATATCTGACTCAGCCTTAACGTCGGCGTAAGTGTTGATGTAAGTAACCACCGGAACACCTGGAAACTTTGCCTTCAACTCACGAACATCTGCCGCTGTAATACTCGCCGCCAATGAACAGCCCGCCTTCTCCGACGGAACGAGTACTTTCTTGGTTGGATTAAGTATCTTGGCCGTCTCAGCCATAAACTTCACCCCGCAAAAGACTATGATGTCTTTGTTGCTTTGTGCTGCTTTTCGGCTAAGTTCGAGAGAGTCGCCGACGTAATCAGGAATTGAATAGAAAAGCGCAGGCTCCATGTAATTGTGGCCGAGGATGACGGCGTTCTTTTCAGCCTTGATGCGATTGATCTCAACCGCCAATTCAGCTTTCATTCGAAGTTCAAAATCCGGGACCGTAGTAGCCAACATCCCTTTGAGCTTGTCGTACATTCCCTCTTTTGTCGTTTCAGTAATCATGTTTTTACCCGCGGATCACTCCATAGCTTAACTTAGACACCTTTTGCCTCGACAAAGTTTTCCGATGCTACCCATTCGAGACTCAAATCAAAGACTTTTGGTGAATGGGTCAGCGCACCAACCGAGATATAGTCAACGCCAGTTGCTGCAACCTGAGCGACATTATCAAGAGTTACATTGCCTGAAGCTTCAAGCTTTGCCCGTCCGGCTACCATGGCAACTGCGTTCTTCATCGTTTCCACGCTCATATTGTCGAGCAAAATCCGTTCAACTCCGAGGTCAACTGCCTCTTGTACGTGGTCTAGCGTACGCGCCTCTACTTCAATTTCCAAACCAGTACGCGCGGAGCGCGCCCTTTCAACGGCAGTAGTAATCGACCCGGCGAAGTCAATGTGGTTGTCCTTTATTAGAATCATGTCAAACAAACCAGTCCGGTGATTCTCGCCCCCTCCTAGCCTTACAGCAAGTTTGTCTACCGACCTCAAACCCGGAGCAGTTTTGCGAGTATCCAGTATTCGAGCTTTGGTGCCAGCAACAGCCTCCACGAATTGTCTTGTCATTGTCGCGATCCCGGACATGCGACCCAGGAAGTTTAAAGCCACTCGCTCGCCAGTCAGTAAAGCGCGTGCGGATCCTTTGACTTCGGCAATGGTGGTCCGATTAGAAACCTTTGCTCCATCAGCTGTCAGAGACTTAAAGTCAACCTGATCATTGAGTGCGTGAAACACTGCCTTTGCCATCTCAAGTCCGGCGATAACACCATCCTGTTTGGCAATAATTCGACCAACCAAAGTGGCGTCCGCTGGTAGGATGCTATTGGTAGTAGCGTCACCATCCTGGATGTCTTCCTCGAGAGCACGTCTGATGGCGTCGATAATGTCAGGAGGCAGTGCAATAGTCATGGCTGATGTTTCAGTATCTTGCAATATGAAACGGATCAGATGCAAAGGAGGTGGGAGTCAATTGAGGAACTCTCAAAGCAAGGCCGCAGACCCCAAACGACTAATCGAGACTGAACGACAGTTCAACTCTCGGATCAGAAATCGTCCGCGACAGACTGCGGCTGCTTAGTATTTCTTTACTTTCGCTAGACGGTGGAGCGTCCTTTGATCATCCGCCAAATCAACAACACCACGAAAGCCCCCACTATCGACATCGCTATTCCAGAGGGGCGAATTGTGTCGCCCGAGCTTCCCCAGAGCGCGTAACTAACAGCGCCCCCTACCAACGATCCAACGATACCCAACAGCATAGTTGCAATCATTCCCATCGCATCTTTGCCGGGCATCAGAAGGCGAGCGATCAGACCAGCAACTAATCCAATGATCAGAAACCAGATCCAACTGAGCATAGTTTGTCTCCTTTTTGTTTACTCCACTTCTTATAGAAGTACGAGTGCTTGGTAACTGCATCACGATTTCTGGGGCTAGCTACTTCCGAGGCAGAAGCAATGACCTATTCCCTATTGCGTTTAGTTCTTTTGGCTTGTTCGGGGCCATATATTACACCCGTCAACGGGAAACTACGTACAAAATTTTGACAGGGAGCGAGTCCACCTCTGATTTGACCGGTCCTCCACTTGATATCCAAAGTTTTGCAACAAAATTGACGAAGAGTACCTTGTCAGAAACGATCCAGGGAGGGACGAAATGATTAGAAAACTCAAGTCAGGCAAGTACCGGCTGTACTCGCGAAAGAAAGACCCTAAAACCGGTAAACGTAGGAATCTGGGGACATTCGACTCGAGAGCAGCCGCCGAAAAGCATGAGCGCGCGGTCCAATTCTTTAAACGAGGTGGTTAGTCTCTCTGTGCCTGTGATGATAGGACGATAGGTATAGGACCTATAGTCCCGCATCCACAGGGACGGAGACAGGGAGAAACGCTTTCTCCTGCATCATATTGGCCTAATCTCTCACTTACCTTATTAGCGCGCCAAAAAACGTTCAAATACTTGAACACGCCATTGTCTTGTTAGGAACGGTCGTCCTGCGGTGTACTTAAATTGAGACTTATGGTTACCGGAGTGCAAATCCAATGAGGGTCTTACCGCGCGTAAGCATGCCTACCCCTAAAGCTGCTCGCCGGTTGTGGCGACAGTCGAAGCAACACTTGTCTGTCAGGCGAGTTTATTACTCTGCTGAACTTCTCTTGTTTGCAGGCATTTTTCTTACCATTTTTTCCGGTCGGCGCCTTAACTATATTGACGCATTTGGCCGTCGCTCTGACCTAATTGTTTCACTCGCTTTAGTTGGCCTCTTTATTCTAATCCATCTCGCTTTGCGTCGCTGGCTCCTGCCGCAAATCGAACTCTATTACGAACCAATGCCCTATAATGAACGCAAAATCCTTTTCGATCTGAGCCAGGATACTCAGCACATCTCCACGATCGATCAGCTCTACCAGCACCTCGCCGAGGGCATCCGCAACGCCCTCGAGGCAAGTAATGCCGCGATCTTCGTCCGTGACGAGATGAGCGGGGATTACAAGCTGAGAGTCTTGGCCACTCAGGGACGTTCCGCCGACATCGATCCGGGCGGTGGTAATAGGCTGACGCTACACAAGAGAGCCTTTGTCGTGCGCCGCCTCATGAATCTTTCGACTCCACTCGTGATAGAGCCAAGAGAAATCGAGACATGGGCCCAGGCACTCAACTCAGTACGGCCCTCCACACGTGAAGAACGTGCCAGCGAACACGATGTGCTCCGCACCATCAAGTCGCAGATACTTGTCCAAATTCGGCAGAAGGACGAACTGGTTGGCATTCTGTCGTTTGGTCCAAGAAGAGGTGGGTTCCAGTATTCGATCGCTGATCGTGAACTACTCATGTCGATTGCAGCACAACTCGCGTTGGTCATTGATAATGCCCGCTTGACCGAAAGAATGGTTGCGCAGGAACGAATGCGGCGGGAGCTGGCTCTGGCGGCAGAAGTACAACAACGGCTTTTGCCATCATGTCCGCCCACGGGTCCAGCAATGGAGGTTGCGGGTTTCTGCGAACCAGCGCGTGGTGTTGGCGGCGACTACTACGACTTCATTAACTTCGATAACAGTCAATTAGGTTTGGCCATTGCCGACGTCGCAGGAAAAGGAATGCCCGCCGCTCTGTTGATGTCGACTGTTCAAGCAACTTTGCGTAGCTTGACTGCAAGGAACGGATCTTCACTTCCTGCAAACACAGAGCTCGCATCGATCGTCGGCAAATTGAACCGTCTTTTGTTTGATTCAACAAACGGTGAGCACTACGTCACATTCTTTTACGCAACCTTTGATCACGCAACACAATGCCTCACTTACGTAAACGCTGGTCACAACCCTCCTCTTTATCTTCGCGGTGATGGGAATTCTGATTTCAGACAACTCACATCTGGAGGCCTGGTCGCAGGTGCGTTTGAACATGCAGCCTATGAGCAGGAAACCGTGCAAATGGAAACCGATGATTTGCTCTTCCTTTACACCGACGGTCTAACAGAGGCGCTCAATGCTGAGGGCGAAGAGTTTGGCACGAACAGGATTATGGAAACCCTGAAGTCCATTGCGTCGCAGTCAGTCGAGCAAATTCGCGATGAGGTGGTGAAGCGAGTGAAAGAGTGGTGCACGGGGATGTCACTCTACGACGATTTGACGTTTGTAGTAATGAAAGTGAAGTAGCTCAGGTCATCAGCCCTTCCAGGGAGCGCACGATGCACAATTTCCTTCAGGACTTACGCTACGGAATTCGCACGATGATCAAAAAGCCGGGTTTTACACTCGTGGCTGCTCTCACTCTGGCGCTGGGAATCGGCGCAAACACCGCGATCTTTTCTGCAGTGAACGCAGTGCTGCTTAAGCCATTGCCTTTCGCCGAATCTGATCAACTCGTCGATCTTGCGGAAACCTTCAAGCCTGATGGTTATGGCTCGGTATCCGTACCAACCCTTGAGGACTGGAAAAACCAAAACACGGTCTTCGCCGGTATCTCCGCTTACTGGCCCACCAGTTTCAATCTTGAAGGAGGCGACACGCCGCAACGCATTTCTGGTTTGAACGTAGGAGCAAACTATTTCGAGATACTCGGTTCGAAACCTCTCCTGGGACGCGCTTTTCTTCCCGGTGAAGACACCGCCGGACGTGAACACGTCGTCGTGCTTAGCGAAGAACTCTGGCGCCGAAGTTTTGGCGCAGATCCAGGCATCGTGAATCAAACAATTCCTTTGAATGGACAAAAGTTCACAGTCATTGGCGTGATGTCCCGAGAGATGTCTTCGTTATACCGCAGTGTTCAAATCTGGTCCCCACTAGTTTTCCCTGAAAAAGATCGACTTGATCGAGGCAATCACAAATACCTCGTCATAGGCAGAATTAGGTCTGGAGTATCTCTGGCCCAGGCGCGTGAACAAATGAATATGATCGCGCAGCGTCTCGAGGAGCAATACAAAAATGGACGCGGGATCAGGTTAAGACAAGTCGGTGAATTGGGAACTGCGAACGTCCGATCTCCTCTTTTGATGATGATGGCGGCTGTTGGATTCGTACTTCTGATCGCTTGCACCAACGTTGCCAATTTGCTTTTAGCAAGAGCAACCGTCAGAAGACGCGAGATCAGCATTAGAGTTGCACTGGGAGCGGGCCGCGCCAGGTTAATTCAACAATTCGTGACTGAAGGTCTCTTGCTTTCAATCATTGGTGCAGCCATGGGGATTGCTATGGCATGGTGGAGCATGGGCGTGCTAGGTAAACTTGCCTTTCCCTTTCTTCCGAGATCACAAGAAATTCGGATCGATTCGAGGGTTCTACTATTTACCTTAGCTGTCTCAATTCTCACCAGTGTGATCTTTGGATTGATTCCTCTGTTCCAGGCAGGAAAAACCGACGTTCAGGAAGCACTCAAGGAAGGTGGCAACACTATATCTTCGGGCATGGTTGGCGCTTGGCTTCGTCAACTTTTGGTTGTTATTGAGATTGCCGCGGCAGTTGTTCTCCTGGTCGGAGCAGGCCTGATGATTCGTAGTGTGTTGCGAATCCGCGAGGTTGAGCCAGGGCTTCAACCACAGAATCTAATGACTGCAAAAATCTCGCTACCGCGCGAGAAGTATACCGACGTCGAAACCGCCATCAGGTTCTATCAACAAGTCCTGGAGCGAGTTCAGAATCTGCCAGGCGTACAATCAGCGGGCCTAACATCTCACCTGCCGATCGAGGAACAAGGGTATAACGGAAATATTTCTGTCGAAGGCAAAACATATCCACCAAACGAGGGGCCTTTAGTTGAGTTTCGTGCCATCAACGACGATTACTTCCAAACTGCAAACATTCCTCTTCTCCGAGGGCGAGTCTTCAGCAAGCAGGAACATGACGACACCCAGCCAGTAGTCGTGATCAACGATGCGATGGCCAAACTGATCTGGCAAGGAGAAGATCCGATTGGGAAACGCCTTACAGATGAATCAAGCGCAACGGTAATAGGCGTAGTTGGAAATGTTAAGAACTATGGACTCCTTCGCAAGCCAGTCGCAGAAATGTACGCGCCTTACACGCTTAAAACGTTTTGGCCAGACATGCGCTGGAACATGCGACTGCTGGTTCGTTCGACACTCGATGAAGCCAACCTGGTTTCGTCAGTTCGTCGTGAAGTTCAAGCCGTTGATCCAGCGCAACCACTTTATGCTGTTCAATCGATGAACCTAGTTATTGAGAACACAGTGCACGACAAGAATCTCAACACTACCTTAATGGCAGTGCTCGCAGGCATCTCTTTGCTGTTAGCAGTGATTGGCGTGTACGGCGTAATGAGCTACACAGTGGCCCAACATACTCGTGAGATTGGGATTCGCATGGCATTGGGTGCCCAACCAGGCGCGATTCTCAAGTTGGTGATTGGCCGTGGACTACTTTTGGTTGGAATGGGTGTGATCATCGGTGTGATCGCTTCGTTTGTACTGACTCGTTTCATAGAGAATCTACTTTTCGGCGTAACGCCTACTGATCCTCTAACGTTTGCGGTGATTGTGCTCTTGCTAGGAGTGGTTGCGCTTCTGGCTTGTCTAATTCCAGCGCGACGAGCGATGCGAGTCGATCCGATTGTTGTGTTGAGGTACCAGTAATCTAAAAAGACACCACACGCTTTTAGCGTCGTGGAGCCTCAACTTCTTCCCTAACAAGGGCCTTCGTGAAAGTGCAAAGACACCACACGCTTTAGCGTTGTGGAGTTTCAACTTCTTCGCTAATCACCTCAAAACTCACCTGTCGCGAAGCCCGTATAGAGCACCTCGGTTCATAAGTCAGTAGTGAAGAAGTTAAGGCTCCACGACGCTAAAGCGTGTGGTGTCTTTGCACTTTGCAGTAAGGCGCGTCCTAGTGAAGAATGCGGCTGAAGCCGATGGTGTCTCGCTAATAGGATCTATCCTACGCCGCACTCACTTTTGCACTTTGCGCACGATGCGTCATAGCCGGCTTTAAGGGTCGCGTAACCAGAACCGGACACGGCGCCTGCCGCAGGACGCGATCGACGTTTGAACCAAACAAAGTCTGCATGCCGAACCCTGCTCCATGTGCTCCCAGGCAAATCAAGTCAATTTCGTTCTCCGCTGCATAGTTGAGTATCTCGCGATAGGGTCGGCCTTCACGAACTGAATGCGTCACCTCGCACCAGAGGTGAGCTTCGGCTGGCACGGCTTTCTGCAGGCGATGAGACATCTTGTGATAAGTACTCTCTCGACCTAGCGGATACCAGGAGATCTCCGAATCATCCAAAGTATACGGCGGCAGGACGAAAAGTAAGTGCAGCTGAGCCTGATATTCCTGCGCGAATGACAGCGCATAGTTAAGGGCCAGCTCTGAGTGGTCCGAGAAATCATACGCAACCAGCACCCGCTTGAGCGCAATCTCTTCTTGGGACCGAGTAACCCAGTCACGTTCGTCAGCGTGCATCACCAAAACGGGGCAAGGAGCTGTCCGTGAAACGGATTCTGCCGTCGAACCCAGTAATGCCGCACGATGAGGGCGACGACGTGAACGCATAACAATGAGATCGACCGAGTGACTCGCGGCCACATTGGCAATACGGCTGCCGACGTCGTCACAGTTCACAATTAACGTTCGCCATTGCAGTCCCCTGGTCCCCGCTGGACCCGAATGTTTGGCGAGCGCAGCATCAACCAAATTGTTTGCTTCGTCGTAGCCTTTCAGTTGAACCTCGCCAGGCCCCATATTCCTACAATGGAGCAATATGAGTTGAGCGTTGTAAGCGCGGGAGAGAGCAATTGCATAACGCAATGCTTCATCAGAATCCGGTGACAAGTTTGTAGGGCAGAGTATGCGTTCGATTTTCATCGGCGTGCTCGGGCGACGGCGCCCGTCCTCCTGACATGGTCAGAGCAATGATTATGCCGCTTTGCAGAAAAGTGAGATACCACCTGCTTTAGGACTGTGTCAAAACTAGGAACGGAAGAAACCTAACCACAAAGACCCAAAGACACTAAGGCACAAATGTAACTCTTAAAAGGCCATTCGTGGCTTTGAGTCTTCGTGTCTTCGTGGTTAAGGTCTACATCCAGACTTTTAGTCTCTTTAGCAGCGTGGAGTCTTGCAAAGCTCTATGCCGCCTCTTTTTCTCGTTAAGCTTGTTTGTTTATACCGATCCCGTGCGATCTATTTCGCAGCGGTTGCGTAGGTTCACTCAGCGAGACGATTGAGAAATTGGCAAATGAAGAGTGAAGACTGAGCCTTGCCCGATTGTCGATCGAACTTCGACTCGTCCGCTATGCAGTCGGGCAATCCGCCGAACTGCAGGAAGGCCCAGCCCCGTGCCACCAAGCCGCTTCGTAAAGAAGGGGCTAAAAACCTTCGTGAGGTCTTCTTCGCTGATACCCGGACCATCGTCACTAACTTCGATAACGGCTTCGTCAGCGTCAGACACGTCGGCCTTGCGCGACCGAAAAACTCGCACGTTTACATGACCATTTGAGCCGACAGCTTCAATTGCATTTACGAGTAAATTCAATACGGCGTCTTCGATTTGGGCAGGATCGATCTGGGCCTCAATGTCTTCCGTTGACTCAAATTCAAGACTCACCTGACTACCATGGAGGGTCGCATTTACCACTTGACTATTCGCAAGATTAACTGCGCGATCGACTGCCTCAGTCAAAGATGTGAATCGCATCGACACTGGGCGCGGCTTGGCGCGGTCCAATAACACGCGAACAGTATTGTCAATTCGCGACACTTCGTGCCGGATCCCTTCCAGCGCTTCTCTTTCGGGATCATTCTTGTCTCGTCGACGAATCAAGATATCGACGACGCCCTGAATACCAGCTAGTGGATTCTTAATTTCATGAGCGAGTCCAGCAGCAAGTTCGCCGACAAACGATAATTGCGTGGCTCTCTGAAGTTCAGCAGCTTGTTCGAGGACCTGCGCTTCGGCTAGTTTGCGCTGGGTAATGTCGTGACGAATGGCGACGTATTGATATGGCTTACCTTCTGAGTTGAGGAAGGGGACGATTGTTGTATCAACCCAATAGATGCTT